>NZ_JAAEDR010000007.1:0-24726 GCF_013344995.1 Snodgrassella sp. ESL0304 | reverse complement strand
CGCTTGGCACTCACACTTATCGGTAATCTGTTCTGTTAAAGAGCGTTGCTTTCGACTGCGTTCTACTTTAAACTGTGCGTTTGTTTCGTGTCGCGTCATCAGCGAAGAAGGCGAACTATACGCCTCCACAAATCCTCTGTCAACTCCTGCCTGCATTTATTTTTGAATTCCTCCTCATTCAACTGTTTTTACTAAGTTTATTTTTGGCTCCTTTGACTCAGTTTTGCGGTTTTATTTGACTCCGCTATCTGCTGATAGGGATGTTGACTTATTTATATCCTCTATTCCTTCTACTTGTGATTAGATGACAGTTCTATTTATCAAGGTCTTTTTTGAGTTTAGCATTTTCATAATATTCTTTTTTAAATCTCAACAATGCTATTTGCTTTTTTAATGTTTCCATGGTGTCGAGCAGCTTTTGTTCTTGCTGGCTAATTATATTCAGCCGCTGATCCAGTGTTTTGTCTCCTTGCAAACAGAGCTCTACATAGTGTTGAACATCTTTTATGGACATATTGGCATTGCGTAAACACTCGATTAATTTTGCCCATTGTAAATCTGCATCTGAAAAAAATCTTTTGTCATGCTGATCTCTCTGTAAGAATGGAAATAGATTAAGGGAATCGTAATAGCGCAGAGTATGTGCTGATAATCCAAGAATTTGGGCCGCTTCGGTTACGGAATATTTAGGTTTGAGGCTTAACTGCCCATTATTGGCTATTGATAAAATACAATCCTGTAAATCCACCATTTTTTACCTCTTTAGTTTTATAAATCAACAAAATATCACAATTAGTAAAGACGGGATATTAAGCTTGACTTCGAGTTACTCTAATTATTACATTTAATGCCTATTAAATGAATAAAATCTGAAAGAATGGGAATATGAACCTAAATAATATTAGAAATTTTTGTATTATTGCTCATATTGATCATGGTAAATCTACGCTGGCTGACAGGTTAATTGAAATGACAAAAACGGTCAGCGAAAGAGAAATGAAAGAGCAATTATTAGATAATATGGAGCTTGAAAGAGAGCGCGGTATTACTATTAAGCTCCAGACTGTGCGCATGTATTATCAGGCCGAAGATCAGGCTGAGTATGAACTTAATTTGATTGATACACCCGGTCATACTGACTTTGCCTATGAAGTTTCCCGCAGTTTAGCCGCTTGTGAAGGGGCATTATTGGTGATTGATGCCACACAGGGAGTGCAGGCTCAGACTATTGCTAATTTAAAATTAGCGCAGGAACAGAATTTAACGATTATTCCGGTTATCAATAAGATTGATATGCCAAATGCGGATGTAGAACGTGTCACCAAAGAGCTCGAAGAGCTGGATGGGATTAATCTGGATAATATTATATTGGCTTCGGCCAGAACAGGGGCCGGAGTCGATAATATTCTGAATGCTATTGTTAAAGAAATACCGGCGCCTAGTGGTGAACAGAATCGTCCTCTTCAGGCTTTAATTTTCGATTCGCATTACGATATGTATCGTGGTGTGGTTCTGCATGTCCGTATCTTCAATGGTTCGGTGACTACTGGTCAGAAAATTAAAATGATCAAAAGTGAACTGGAGTTTGAAGCATTACAGATTGGTGTATTTTTGCCTGAAATGAGGTCTGTTGAAACGCTTGTTGCTGGCGAGGTAGGCTATATTTCTACTAATATAAAGGTGGTGTCCAATGTGAAAGTTGGTGATACATTAATTGATATTAATGCACCAGACACTCCGCCCGTACCCGGATATAAAGATGTTAAACCCATGGTATATGCAGGCTTGTTTCCTATTAAAAATGAGGAACAGGAAAAGCTGCGCGATGCGATAGAAAAACTGGCTCTGAATGATTCGGCCTTTATTTATCAACAGGAAAATTCTCTGGCACTTGGCAGTGGCTTTCGTTGTGGCTTTTTAGGCATTTTGCACATGGAAATTATTCAGGAAAGACTAGAACGGGAGCATGGTATTGAAATTATTTCTACGTTTCCTAGTGTTGAGTACCGGGTAACGCTTACGAATGGCCAGGTAATAACGGTAAATAATCCGACATTGTTACCGAGTTTTGAAAAAATAGCTTCCATTGAAGAACCTTTTATTGAATCAGCCATTATTATTCCTGTGGAAAATATTGGCGAAATTATGAATCTGTGCCAAGAAAAGCGAGGCATATTCGTTGATATGACCTACCTCAATAATAAAATGGCGGAACTATTTTTTAAGCTGCCGATTTCTGAAATTGCCTATACTTTTTTCAATTCACTAAAATCCATCACGCATGGTTATGCTTCAGTTGATTACCGGGACAGATGTTATATTGCGTCAGATCTTGTGAAAATGGATATCTGGCTGAATGATGAAATAGTAGATGCATTTTCATTTATTTTACCGCGCAGCAGTAGTTATGAACGCGGTAAGCAAATAGCTCTGAAAATGAAGCATGTGATTCCGCGCAAGTTATATCCCATGCCAGTTCAGTCTGTGGTTGAAAACAGAGTTATTGCTCGTGAGGATATTCCGCCCTTACGCAAAAGCGTAACCGGAAAAGGATATTCCGGCTCTCTATCCAAAAAGAGAAAAATTGCTAAAAATATAAAAGATAATAAAGTCAGACAACGTAAGTTTGGCGGTGTAGATATTCCTCAAGCTGCATTCCATGCGGTGCTGGATATTAGCTGATAAATGTTTATCTCTGTCAATTTAAAGCTAAGAGGGTATGCTTTTTCTATATCCTCTTAGTTTTTCTACAGCTATTAAAATAATACTTTGAGTATTAACTGTTTTAGCTTACATTTTTTGTACCTGAATTTCATTCAGATAGATATCCTTTTCAGGTAAAGGTTATATACGACAAAATTATCAATGGTTATATACCAGATAGATATAGCTTATAAAATAAGAACATCACTGGCAATCTGTTATCTTTATTAGGAATTATTGACAACTAAAAACAAAATAAATTGTCATGAATTAATCAAATAGAGTTCATTGAATATCGTAGTACAACTTTTAATATATCCTCTCGTTCCAGTTAGAAATCTATTTTCTAACGAGATCAAAATAAATTCTCATAATGCAATAAAAAACTCTGCTCGATAATTTAACTGAGTTAATTATTTAATCAGCTGTTCGTCATTAAGATAGTTTTAAGAAGTCGAGCAATCTTTTCCATTGTGGTCACGCATCAGCTCAAAATCATGGCCCAGTGCAAAATTTGTTGCACTAAAGGCCTGCAATTTTATTAACACACTCCATGATATTGTTTGTTTTATAAAAAGAATTGTTATTTTATACATAATAAATGATAATGATTATTATTACTTTAATAAGGTACTCATTTAATGAAACCGTGTAATTACAGTCCTGCTTCTCGACTTTGGCAACTCACCTTTAAAAATAAAATTTTAATTATTTTATCTTGTTTATTTTCAGTTTTAAGTGTTGCTACTGCTTTTATCCCTTTTATTTCGGTTTATTATATTGTTTACGAAATAATAATGAGTTTAGTCAATAAGGACGTATTAAATAACGGGCTTATTATTCATTATGGTTGGCTGGCTTTTATTGCGGCTGCATTGTCGCTATTTTTTAATTTCCTTGCACTCTGCTTCTCGCATATTGCTGCGTTTAAAACGCTCTACTATTTGAAATATAATTTCGTTCGGTATTTATCATATTTACCATTAGGATTTTATACTGAACATTCGAGTGGAGAGTTACGAAAAATCGTTGATGATGATATTGAAAAGATAGAAATTTTTATTGCTCATCAACTCCCTGATATGGTTGGTTCGTTTGCGACTCCGATTATCATTTTAATTATTTTAGCTGTTTTTGACTGGCGTTTAGGGTTGGCAACGCTGGTACCCATTATTTTGGCTTATATTGTTTTGATAAGCGGCTACCGTCGTAAAGATATTAAAAACCATATGCAGGAGTTTCAAAATCGACTTATTGATATGAGTAATGCTTCAGTTGAATATATTCGTGGTATTGCTGTTGTAAAAGCTTTTAATCAAACCTTTTTCTCATTTAAACGCTTTTATGAGTCAATTAAAGCGTATCAAGTATTTTGCCTTAAGTTTACTGATTGTTTTAAATATCATATGGCATTTTTTCTGCTGATATTAAATAACATCTATCTTTTTATTCTCCCGGTAATAATTTTCTTACTCGGTTCTGTAGATAATTATGCAAATTTTATCTTAGCTTCTATTTTTTATTTAATTTTCTCACTGGCATTACCAGCGCCTTTTTTAAAACTGATGTATGTTTCTCAAGGCCTTCAAAAAGCAGTTAAAAGCGTTGAAAATATGGATAGTGTTTTAAACGTAAAACCTTTAGCTGAACCCGAATCTGGTTTAGAAGTAAATCGTTATGATATTGGTTTTAATGATGTTACCTTTGCCTACAATAAGATTCAGGGTAGTGAGGCTTCAGAGAATAATGCGCTAAGTCACATTTCGTTTACGGCAAAACAAGGAACAACTACTGCTCTGGTTGGGCTTTCCGGCAGTGGTAAAAGTACAGTCTCACTGCTTATTCCCCGCTTCTTTGATCCTGATGAAGGTTCGATAACGATTGGTGGTGTAGATATTAAGCAAATGAAAAGTGAGTATTTATTGTCGTTAGTGAGTTTTGTGTTTCAGGATGTTTTTCTCTTTAAACAAACTATTTTAGATAATATTAAAATCGGCAAACCCGATGCCCGGTTAGATGAAGTTATTGCCGCCTCTAAAGCTGCACAATGTCACGAATTTATTGAAAAGCTGCCAGACGGCTATCAGTCGGTAATAGGTACTAAAGGACTGCATCTTTCAGGCGGTGAAATGCAACGTTTAGCAATCGCCCGCGCATTACTAAAAAACTCACCTATTTTAATTCTTGATGAAGCCACTTCTTTTGCTGATCCTGAAAATGAATACAAAATTCAGCTTGCCTTGAAAGTTTTGATGCAGGGTAAAACCGTTATTATGATTGCTCATCGTTTATCAACAATAAAAGATGCAAATCAAATTGTGGTATTAGATAAAGGTCGAATTGTTGAAAAAGGAACGCATGAGCAGCTAATTGATAAGCATCATACCTATTACAAAATGTGGCAATACTATAAGCAAACATTAAATTGGCAAATGCATCAGTCTGGTCAAGATGATGAGGTGGCATATGTTTAAAAAATTATTGATGTTGTCTGATGCAGAGAATAAAAATCTTAATCAAGCTATTATCGCCTGTATCATCTCTAATTTGACATTAATGTTACCGTTTGTCATTTTATTGCAGATAATTATCCTGCTAATTAAGCCATTAACTGACCAAATTCCTGTAAATATAAATTACTTATGGATTATGGCGGGAGCCGGCGTAGTTTCAGCCTTATTATTCTTATTTTGTTATAAAAGAGAATATGAAAAAACTTATGCTAATGCTGTTAGTCAGGCTGCCAATACCCGAATTGAAGTTGCTGAAAAAATCCGCAAATTACCGCTTAGTTTTTTCAACCGAAAAGATCTTTCTGAACTTACGGCTAATATTATGGGTGATTGTGCCGTTATTGAGAACATGCTTAGCCATGTGATACCTCAATTAATCGGCTATTCAATCAGCAGCCTGATAACTTGTTGTTTATTGGCATTTTATGATTGGCGTATGGCTGGTGCTATTTTTTGTACTCTGCCGATTTCTATTATTATTGTTGTTATTGGTAAAAGACTTGAACAAAAATTTGGTGAAAAACATGTTCAGGCTAAATTAATTGTTTCCGACGAAGTTCAGGAATATCTGGATGGTATTAAAATTATCAAAGGTTACGGAATAAGTGGTAAAAAATTCCAACGCCTGGATAAAGCCCTTAAAAAAATGATGTGGGCATCAATTAAGTTTGAAGGAATAGGAGGAATTATTGTCACTTTGTCTACTATGACACTACAAGTCGGTTTAGGCATAGTGGTTTTACTCGGTGTTTCGCTGATGGTTTCTGGCAGCTTAAATCCAATTACTTTTATTGCCTTTGTTATTATCAGTTCACGAATTTATAGCCCTCTGATTTCTATTTTGACATTATTACCCGAGCTGTTTTATATGCTTGTTTCCATCGATAGAATGAGAAGTTTACAATCTGAGTCTGTTATGGAAGGAAAAGAAGATGTGACTTTTGCTAATCATACTATCAATATTGATCATGTTAATTTTTCCTACAATCAAATAAACGTTATTAATAATTTAAGCTGCACTATTCCGGAAGGAAAAATGACAGCATTAGTTGGACCATCAGGTAGTGGTAAAAGTACTTTATTACAATTGATTGCGCGCTTTTGGGATGTAAATTCGGGGAGGATTACCATTGGTAATCTTGATATTAAGCAAATTGACCCTGAAACCTTGATGCATTCAATGGCTTTTGTTTTCCAACAGGTGGTATTGTTTGATGATACGATTATGAACAATATTCGCATCGGAAGGCATAATGCATCTGATGAAGAAGTCAAACTTGCCGCTAAAATAGCCAGATGTGATGAACTAATTGCCCGATTACCTGATGGCTGGAATACCTTAATAGGTGAAAACGGCAGTAAATTATCGGGCGGTGAAAGGCAACGAATCTCAATTGCCAGAGCATTATTAAAAAATGCTCCTATTATTTTGCTTGATGAGGCTACCGCCTCATTGGATCCTGAAAATGAGATTTATATTCAGGAAGCAATCGCCAGTCTGGTCAAAGACAGGACTGTAATCGTTATTGCTCATCGTTTAAAAACGATTATCGGTGCAGATAATATTATTGTTCTGGATAAAGGTTCAATTGCAGAACAAGGTAATTATCAAGACTTGATGGACAATAATGGTTTATTTACTAAGCTTTATAGTTTTCAAAAACAAGCATTATCTGTTAATTACTGATTAATTATTTTTCTCATAATTATCGGTATATGCTATAGCGACATAACTGATAAGAAACAGGCGCAGGTTGCAGTCATTCATTTAACGGGGAAATACCATGTTTTATTTATCTGATGCTGAACTAGATAAATTATTGCTCGATGATATCGCTTATGGTGATTTAACCACCCGTGCTTTAGGTTTTGGCCGGCAGGCTGGAAAAATGACATTCTGTCGCCAGAAAGCTGGCAGGGTTAGTGGTGTGACCATTGCAGCCAGGCTGTTACAGAAGCTTGGGCTGGAAGTAGTGATACAAGAACAAGACGGTACTGATGTTAATGCTGAAACCGTGCTGTTAAACGCTTTTGGTCAAGCTGAAAATCTGCATCAGGGCTGGAAGGTGGCACAGAATGTACTGGAATGGTGCAGTGGTGTAGCACAATATATGGCGCAAATGCTGGCTAGCGCACATGAGATTAATCCGCTGGTACAAATTGCCTGCACGCGTAAGAGTATTCCCGGTACGAAATCTCTGGCTATTGCGGCTGTAATAGATGGCGGAGGAATATTACATCGTGCCGGCACAGCTGAGTCTGTTTTGCTGTTTGCCAATCACCGCCATTTTTATGCGCAGCCGGATGATTGGGCTGCTATGGTAACGCGTTTAAAGTATGCTGCGCCGGAAAAGAAAATTATTGTCGAAGCAGATAATATCGAAGAGGCTTTTGCAGCACTGGCAGCACAGGCAGATATTGTACAGCTGGATAAATTTACGCCGGAAGAATTTGCGATGGTGTTGGCAAAACAGCAAATATTAGCGCCAATGAGTTTATTGTCTGCTGCCGGTGGCGTTACTTTATTAAATATAGCGGAATATGTTCGTGCGGGGGCGCAATTACTGGTTACCTCTGCGCCCTATTATGCCCCGCCGGCAGATATTAAAGTGAAATTGAAACCTGTTTAATGCTGATTTGTGTTTTAAATGATTAGCTGAAGGTTTACTGCATAGTATTGGCGATGATATTTAACTATGGTTGATAGAATAGTTATAAATAATAGTGCATCAACCATAGTTAATTCTAAGTAACTAATTATCTGCTTTACTTATCCAGACCCTGCTGCACCATATGCGCCGCTCTGATTACTGCTCTGGCTTTATTTTGAGTTTCCTGCCATTCCAGCTCTTCATCTGAATCAAAGACGATACCGCCACCACTTTGTACATATAGTGTATTGTTTCTGACAACACCAGTACGAATAGCGATACATAAATCCATATCTCCGGAAAAACTCAAATAACCGGCTGCTCCGCCATAAACACCGCGTTTGTTTGGCTCCAGTTCTTCGATGATTTCCAGAGCACGCACTTTTGGTGCGCCTGAAAGCGTACCAGCCGGAAAGGTGGCAGCCAGTACATCCAGATTCGATGTTCCATCCTGTAATTCACCTTCAACATTGGATACCAGATGCATTACATGAGAATAGCGTTCGATAATCATTTTATCGGTAACTTTTACCTGACCGATTTTACTAATGCGTCCGACATCATTGCGTCCAAGATCAATTAACATGACATGCTCGGCCACTTCTTTGGGATCATTTATCAGATCCTGTGCCAGTGCCTGATCTTCGTCTGGTGTTCTGCCCCGAGGACGCGTTCCGGCAATAGGACGTACTGTAACGCTGCTTTGTTCACGTCTTACCAGAATTTCCGGAGAAGACCCCACCACATAGAAGTCGTCAAAATGATAATAAAATAAATAAGGGGAAGGATTTAAAGTACGCAGAGCACGGTACAGACTCAATGGATTATCGTAAAAAGGCATGCTCAGACGCTGACTGGGGACAACCTGCATACAATCGCCATTGAGAATGTACTCTTTCACCCGTTTAACATAATTTTTATATTGCTCTTCGCCAGTTTCTTCCACTGGCTCAGTTAATTCACTGCCAAGTGACAATGGCAACTGCACACTCTGACGCAGCGCGGTGCGTAACTCTTCTAAACGTGCTCTGGCCTGCTGATAACCATCTTTTTTACTGGTATCGGCATAAACAATCAGATAAATTTTGCCTGATAAATTATCCACAACCGCCAGCTCTAAGGAAAGCAGCAGAAAAATATCGGGCACGCCAATCGGATTAGGTTTGTCTGCCTGCTTCAGCCGGTGGGCTATCTGTTCAAAGTGATAAATGGTTTCATATCCGAAATAACCTACCAATCCGCCTGTAAATCTTGGCAGGTTAGGAATATCAGGAGTTTTATATCTGTTCTGAAATGTTTTAATGAATTCCAGCGGATTACCCTGATGCGTTTCTATTAGCTGATTTTTCTGGTATACCCTTGTGTTTTGTCCGGATATTTTAATATAGGTATCACAGGGCAAACCGATAAAAGAATATCGACCAAAACGCTCACCATTTACTACCGACTCCAGCAAATAGCTGAATGGTTTATTTGCCAGTTTCAGATAAAGTGACAATGGTGTATCCATATCTGCCAGCACTTCCTGTACTAATGGAATATGAGTATAGCCGGCAGTCATTTGTTGCTGATATTCAGCTAAAGTGATCATGATTTATGCTTGGTGTTGTTTAAAAGGTGTGGTTTCTGATTGGAAATTTTTACAAATAGTACTATTTTCCTTTTCAATATCATAACTTAAATCCGCTTTAAAAGCATTTATCAGATGTATACCTAAAGTAATGGAATGGTCTCTGACTCTGCAACTCATTTCCGTATTATCAATAGTATTGCTTATTCCATACGCAATTACCTTTCTTTGAACTATATACTATCCAGAATTTTCCAGTCGATTTTTAACTCATATAAGCTAATAAAAAAGCTGCTTAGTGTAGCTAAGCAGCTTTTTAAAATAGACCCGTTTAGTCTTCGGCAGGCATTTCACCATCAGTATCATCCAACTGCCCTTCGGTATTCTGAGCAGTGATGCCTACTTTATTGCGAATTTTAAGATTAATTTCGTCGGCTATTTCCTGATTATCTTTTAACCATTGACGTACATTGTCTTTACCCTGACCTATTTTGCTGCCATTGTAGCTGTACCATGCACCTGATTTTTCAACAATGCCTAGCTTAACGCCGATATCAATCAACTCACCTTCCCAGCTGATACCTTCGCCATACAAAATATCGAACTCAGCCTGTTTAAATGGCGGAGCTACTTTGTTTTTGATTACTTTAACGCGTGTTTCATTACCAATAACATCATCACCTTTTTTAATCTGGCCGGTTTTACGGATATCCAGACGTACAGATGAGTAGAATTTCAGTGCATTACCACCAGTAGTGGTTTCAGGATTACCAAACATGACACCGATTTTCATACGAATCTGATTAATGAAAATAACCAGAGTATTGGTTTTTTTGATGTTACCAGTTAGTTTACGCAAAGCCTGACTCATCAGACGGGCCTGCAAGCCGACATGACTGTCACCCATTTCGCCCTCAATTTCAGCCTTGGGTACCAGAGCTGCAACCGAGTCAACAACAACCATGTCCACCCCGCCACTGCGAACCAGCATGTCACAAATTTCCAAAGCCTGTTCGCCGGTGTCAGGTTGTGATACCAGTAATTCTTCAACTTTTACCCCAAGTTTACGGGCGTAAATCGGATCAAAGGCATTCTCGGCATCGATAAATGCACATACACCACCATCTTTCTGACACTGTGCTATAGCTTCCAAACACAGTGTGGTTTTACCGGAAGATTCCGGTCCGTAGATTTCTACGATACGACCACGTGGTAAACCACCCACACCCAGAGCCAGATCCAGTCCGAGTGAACCGGTAGAGATTACTTCGAGATTTTCATCGGTATGGCTGCCATCCATTTTCATGATGGAACCTTTACCAAAATTCTTTTCTATCTGCGCCAGTGCCGCAGCCAAAGCCTTGCTTTTTTCATCTGACATATTGATATGCTCGCTTGTACTGTATGATTAACTTAATAAAGTTAATTATCTCATAAGCCTATGATTAGATGTTTAGCAAAAGCTTATTTATGCTATCTATTTGAATTATACGATTTTGTTATCTGTTACTTAATAGCTGAATGCCCGTCTGCAAAAGGTTATACCAAGCTGTAATGACTTCATTCAAATACTAATTTACGAATTTTTATTTAATTTTAGCCAGATAGCAGTCAGGTTTATAACGGGTTGATAAAGATGATACACTATTGGTTTACATTAGTGACTATTTTGTCACAATAACCATAACATCAATGATTGCCATCTACCGTTATGGTGCTTTTCTAAAAATAATGATATTTGAACAGTCATCTATTCTATCCAATTCGTAACAGTTGTATGTATTTGCAGACAACAACTGGAGGTTGTCAAAATGAATGCTTTTGCCAGCCTGGGTTTATCTCAGGAAATTGTTTCTGCGCTAACAGAACAAGGTTATCACGAACCTACACCTATACAGTATGCGGCTATTCCGAAAGCGCTGGCAGGTATGGACTTACTTGCTGCCGCACAAACAGGCACAGGAAAAACTGCAGCCTTTATGCTGCCAAGTCTGGAAAGACTGAAACGCTATGCTAATACCAGTACATCTCCGGCAATGCATCCTGTGCGTATGCTGGTACTGACACCAACCCGTGAGTTAGCTGACCAGATTGATCAGAATGTACAGAGTTATCTGAAAAATCTTTCTTTACGCCAGACCGTGCTGTTTGGCGGGATGAATATGGAGATTCAGAAACAGGATTTACGTCAAGGCTGCGAGATTGTTATTGCCACAGTAGGACGTTTGCTTGACCACGTACAACAAAAAAATATCCAGCTAAACAAAGTAGAAATTGTAGTTCTGGATGAAGCAGACCGAATGCTCGATATGGGCTTTATTGACGATATCCGCAAAATCATGCAAATGCTGCCATCACAGCGTCAGACTTTACTGTTTTCAGCAACTTTTGCACCGGCCATTCAGCGGCTCGCTCAGGATTTTATGCATAATCCGGAAAAAATTCAGGTAGCAGCACAAAATACCACTTCTGCCAATGTGGAACAGCATATTATTGCACTGGATAACGGACGCAAGCGTTCACTTCTGCAGCGGCTGATCTGTGATCTGAACATGAATCAGGTAATTGTATTCTGTAATACTAAGCAAAGTGTTGATCAGGTTAATCGCGAATTAAACCGCCGCGGGATAAGTGCACAAGCTATTCATGGCGATAAGTCCCAGCAAACACGTCTGGAAACACTGGCACAATTCAAGGAAGGCAGTTTGCGTGTTCTGGTGGCCACGGATGTAGCGGCACGCGGTCTGGATATTGCTGAACTTCCGTTTGTAATCAATTATGAGCTACCTTTGAATGCCGAAGATTATGTACATCGTATCGGGCGTACCGGCCGTGCCGGCGCTGAAGGGGTAGCTATTTCCCTGATGGATGAGCAGGAACAAAAGGTATTTAATGCAATAAAAGAATTAACTCAGAATAACCTGCAAATTGAACGCATTGAAGGCTTTGAACCGCGCTGGTGGGAACAGGCACCCGCTGAAAATAAAGCGTCACAGACTTCTTCGGTTAAAGTTGAGAGTGATAAACCGCGTCAACGCGAACGAGCAGCTAAAGCCAATCAGGCTAATGTAAATAATCAGACAGGCAGAACTCAGGATAGTAATGACGTAAGTGTCAGTTGTCAGCAAATTCCGGGACGTGCGCGCCGTTTCAGCCGTCATAATCATCCGCAATGCGCTCTGCTTCAGCCGGATTATGGTGTACGTAAAACCAAAATCAGCCTTTAATTTTTGCGATTAATTATTTGAAATAGCTATTGTTTTAACAATAGCTATTTTTGTTTGTATTAAAATTAAGAAAATAGTTGGGAATTAGTCCAACTACCGGTATAATACCGCGCTGTGGCGGGTCTCCCCGCATGGTTATTTAGGACAACGGGTCAGGTGCGGAAGCAAGCAGCCCATCTTAAAGCGACCAGTGCCGGGGGTTTGGCTCGCCACCTTCATTTCTAAATTTTCTGTATATTCCTCATTTTTTCCCATTATTATCAAATAATTATTGTATTTAATCTGTCACCTTGCTAATCTGCTTTAATTATATTGTGACAAAGGTTTGTACAATGAACCGCCGCTTTATTTCATATATCTTCATAGTATTACTATCTGTATATTCAACAAGTAGCAGTTTGGCAGAAGAAATAAAATTAAATTATGGTGTAGTAGAGCTGAGTGCACAGGCGTCGCAAACCGTTACCCGGGATGAAATGGTGCTGGTATTGAAGATTCAGCAACAGGGAGCGGACAGACAACAGATCAGCAATAAAATTACCAGTCAACTGAATCAGATTCTGGCTAATGCACACCGGCATGCTGATTTTAATACCACACAATTAACGCGTGCGGTTGAGCCAAGATTTGATTATCAAAAAGATAAACGCATCGATAATGGCTGGCAGGACAGTGCTCTGATACAGATTAAAAGTACAAATTTAGCGGCTTTAAATCAGTTCGCTGCTACAGTACAGCGTCTGGCAACCATTGAAGCTATAAATTATCAGGTTGCGGATACAACACTGAAAAACTATGAAACAAAATTAACCCGACAGGCCATTGCCCGTTTTCAGGAGCGTGCAACACAAATTACTCATGAACTAGGCAGTCATGGATACAAAATAGTGAATATAAATTTAGGCAATAGCCAAGCTACCCAGAATTATGCAGCCTATGTTCAACCTATGATGCTAAGCCGTACAGCCGGCTCTGCTCCGGTTCAGGATATTGCAGCCGGTGAAACTCGCCTCACATTAAACATTAATGGAAAAATTCAGATAACCGGACTACCTGAATAAAAAACCAGTCACTCTTACTTAAATTAGTTTAATAAATTTATGAATTCTGAACAGAAATCTGGATAAAAGAAAAGCCAGCTTAAAAAGCTGGCTTTTCTTATTAACTGGCACGCCCACGGGGAATCGAACCCCGGTTACCGCCGTGAAAGGGCGATGTCCTAACCGCTAGACGATGGGCGCGGAAACTTGGTGCACCCGGAGCGATTCGAACGCCCGACCCTCTGGTTCGTAGCCAGATACTCTATCCAACTGAGCTACGGGTGCGAGAAAGATGTGCAGTATAGGTAACATCGGCATTACTGTCAAGACCAGTCATAATTAAAAAATAGCAATATTAAGCAATATACTGTTTTATCGACAGATAAATTCATATTTAAATTCTGGAGGCCTGCATAGATAGTGTTTATATAAATTCATTAAACTTCTTAGTATAAAGGCATTATTTCATAACCTGCATTTTAGTATAAAATGACTATTTTTTAAGCGTTAGTTATTTGCGTCATGAGTATTATTACCAACGATGACGCCGCTGCATTTGCCGAGCTGGCAGCGGTTTTTTATACGCTGCCTCTGCCTGTTGCCATAGTCGATCTTGAAACCACCGGTGGCCATTTCGCTCAGGACCGGATTACTGAAATTGCTATTTTACGTTTTCATCAGGGTTGTATCAGCCAACATCAATGGCTGGTTAATCCGCAGCAGCCAATCAGCGATTTTATTACTAAATTAACAGGTATCAGCAATGAAATGGTGCAGGATGCACCGAGCTTCACCGACATTGCTGGCGAGCTTCTACCTTTACTGCGCGGACACCTTTTGGTCGCACATAATAGTCGCTTTGATTACACTTTTTTGCGTCATGCTTTTGCACGCAATAATATTAATTTTGCAGCACCAACACTTGATACAGTCCCCTTTTCACGCAAATTATACCCGCAGCATTTCAAACATAATCTGGATGCCATTATTGCACGTTTCGAAATTGATCTGAACGCAGCCGACCGCCATCGTGCTATGGGTGACGTTCTTGCTTTAACTGAGTTTTTACAGCGCAGCTTGCGTGAGCATGATAATGCCCTTTGGCAGTCTCAGTGGCGGGCAATGATTAAACCGGGTTATTTCCCTGCATGGCTTAAACCTGAATTACGTCAGCAATTATATGCACTGCCAGACAGCTCCGGGCTTCTGTTACAACATACTCCGAATCAGCCTGAATCTTTAATGATAGTGGAACGGGCTTTTACCGATATATGTCTACAGTTTCAGCGCCAAAATACACAAAGCTACTGGAAAAATACTACAGAAATTAATTTTATTCCCGCAGTCAGCTCTTTGCATGCATTATGGCTATATGGTTACTATCAGTTACACCCACAAACACAGACACATTTATCTAAATCTTCCTCACCTGCTAACTGGTATACGGTTTCTTTTGTAGCCAATCAGCGCGGACAATTACAGGCAAGAATTATTCGGCTACAGGAAGGAATATTGCGATATCCGCCTTACGGATTATTTGCTCATCCGCGTGCAGCAAAACGTGCATTATCTGACTGGGCACGCCGCTATGATCTGTGCCCAGCGGTACTGGATATTCTGCCGCAAAGCATCAGCACTCATGAGCCTTGTCCGAAACAGGCTGCTCATTTATGTGATGGTCACTGCCGTAAAGAAACAGCTATGGCAGACCAAAATGACAAAGTTATCCAATATGCGCCATTGCTACCGGTTTGCGACTGGGGCAAATGGCATCAGATACGTGTTACTGAAACAGATGCCGTAACTGATACGAATGTGACGATTGAGGCTCAGGCAGGCTGTATCCGGCTGGATGATCAGCACTGGTATTTTCATCCTCTTTTACCTAAACTACTTAAACAGCGATTGAAAAAACCGGAAAATATCGAATTTATATGCTAATTAAAATAAAAATCAGGCTGTAGCAAAAATTTTGCTACAGCCTGATTTTTTAATGCATTAAATCCTAATCAGGATTTACTCTGTTGTAAATCAACTGATTTTTCTGTTGGCCCACTGTCACGTGTAACATTTTTGCTTTTAGGGTGTGTCAGCTGCTCATGGCTATGTATCACGTTAGGACCTATACGATCAGGTACCTGATCCGGCATGCCGTTAATTGGTATGACGGCCGCTTGCATCACATCAGTATAAGGCAAGGTCGAATCCGCATCTGTTTGCGGATTTTTATTTTCTGAACTGGTCATAAATGCCAAAGTGACACTTTTATCAGCACGTTTCTGTAGCAGTTCCTGCAAAGTATTTTTTTCCATCAATTGCTTTGCATCAATATTGAGTTGTTGCAATACTTTTTCATAGCAGCGGTTTAACTCATCTACAGCACTGGCCGTATGAATAAAATGCTGGTCTACCTGCTGACGATAACTGTCAAAGCTGGCTTTAACTGACTGATATTGCTGATTCTGATTACTGCGCCGCAATAACAGCCACATCAGTCCCATACCAAGCACCAAACCGATTATTGCAGCAATTAATACATACAACCAAACCTGACCACTCATGCTGTTTTCCTTTTCCTGTTGAATATCATATCTGACATCAGCCCCATGCAGATTACTTTATCATTATGGTTAGCATAGCATAACGCATTCCGGATTATTATTGATTAAAGATTTAACTGTTTTATGCAATTTTATCTGAATATATTCAAGTTTGAATCATAAGATGATATACAGTATCCCGCCAGTAATAACACCAGTAAACTAAAAATTGCCGCAATCAAATCATCCAGCATAATACCGAAACCGCCGTGTACCCGGGCGTCAAACCAGCGAATAGGCCATGGTTTTACAGCATCGAAAAAACGGAAAATAACAAAAGCAGCCAGCCACCATATCCAGCCTGCCGGGATACAAAATAAAATCAGCATCATAGCAGCAATTTCATCCCAGACGATGCCTCCATAATCCTGCCGGCGCAATGCTTGTTCAGTATAATCACAAATAAATATACCAACCAGAAACAGCAACAAAGCAAAAATGATATTCAGCCACAGGGGTAATCCCAGCATAAGCCATAATGCGGCCAATGGAATGGCTGGTAGCGTCCCGAATGTTCCGGGTGCTTTCGGCGCTAATCCCGTACCAAAACCAAAACCCAGCCAGCATACCGGATGCCGGCACAACCAGCGCCAGGTAGGTGTTACCGGTGCAGTAGTCAAATCTTGTTCAGCCAAAATGGTCAAATCCTTGTTTAGATAAGCTGATAATATTGCCCGCATTATCTTTTAACTGCAATAGTCCTGATGCAGTAATAGCACCAATTCGTGTTACCGGTGTAACAGTAGTCTGAGCTGCGGTTAAAATTGCTTCACGTTGTACAGGAGGTGCAGTAAATACCAGTTCATAATCATCACCTCCGGCCAGCATCCATTGCCTTAATTGCTGCTCATCATCAGATATCTGCCGTAAAGTCTGTAAGCCGGGAATAGCATCGACATTCAACTGTGCACCCACCTTACTCGCAGCCAGAATATGTCCGAGATCCTGAGCCAGACCATCAGAAATATCCTGCGCAGCATGCGCAAGGGAGAGCAGCTGTCTTCCTAGTGCAACCCGTGGTTCCGGACGCAGACGTTTCTGTTCACACGTCTTATATACATCTGCGGGTAATTTTACTTTTCCCCAGTGCATATCCAATGCAGCGGCAGCCAGCCCCAACTGACCGGATACCCAGATATCATCACCGATTTTTGCGGCATCACGTCGCAAAGCCTGTCCTCTAGGTGCTTCACCAATAATATTAACATTAAATATCCAGTTACCTTTAGTGGTATCACCACCAATCAGTGTTACCCCAAAACGCGCAGCAAGAGCAAACAAAGCATCACAAAACGCTGTTAACCATTCTTTATTTAGCTCAGGCAGCGCCACACTAAGCAATGCCCAGCGTGGACTGGCTCCCATAGCGGCCATATCCGACAAATTAACAGCCAGTATTTTATGCGCCAGATCCCCCGGGGCAACATCCGGAAAAAAATGTGTTCCGCCTATCAGCATATCAGTACTGAAATGCAGATCATAGCTATTACGAGGTCTTATAATAGCGGCATCATCCCCAATACCCAGAATAAGTTGCTCATCCTGCTGCTGACGATATAAATATTGACGAATAAAATCAAATTCATTCACGATAGACAGACTTTAGAATACAAATCAGATTCAGATTTTAAGATGTCTGCCTGAATCTTTCCAGAAAAGTCTATTACCATAACCAGGCAGAGTTTATTGCCTTATCTAAAGATATCATTGCTTAGATTTAAAATAAATTTCTCCAATAATTAAAAAGTTATACAATCAATTCAAGATAAATCCATACAATAAATATATATGAATAAAATATTAAACAACAATTTAACTGCCATCCATAAACTATTAGAAAATACTTTTCATCAATCTATCGACTTTCTAAACAACCTCGACAGTATGCCAACATGTTGCCAATTAACTTAGCAACAGCAAAATAGTTTGCCGCAACTGAATCTACCAGAGCAAGGTTATGGCGGATTAGCGGCCTTAAATTAATTTAATACTCAGTTTAAAGAGTTTATTGTTGCTTCAGGCGGTCCCAGATATTGGGGGTATGTAACCGGAGGCAGTACACCGGCTGCAATAATAGGCGATATTCTGGCCACTATTTACGATCAGAATACTCAGGCTATCAGCGGCGAGGGAGATGTATCTGCACGTATCAAAATTCAGACAACTGATTTATTACTGGATTTATTCAATCTGCCAAGGGAATTTACCGGCGGATTTGTCACCGGCAAGACCATGGCAAATTTTTCTGCGCTGGCTGTGGCCAGACAATTGTTTGGTACTCAGTTTAAGCAGGATATTGCGGCTGATGGTTTAATAATTCTGTCACTGCCGGTTATATCGGCTACCCCTCATTCATCAGTATTAAAATCATTGGCTATGCTTGGTTTAGGCAGAAATAACTTAATTAATATTCCTACTCTTTCAAATCAGCGTGAAGCCATTAACGTAGCCAAATTAAAACTGTTTATTGAATATAATTTCCAGCACCAACCATTTATTCTGGTTTTAAATGCGGGCACAGCCAATACAGCTGATTTTGATGCTATTGCGGAAATTATGGAGTTGAAGCATAGCCATAACTGTTGGATACATATTGATGCCGCCTTTGGAGCATTTGCCGCCTGCTCTTCACACTATCCGCATTTACTCAATGGTTGGGAAATGGCTGACAGCATTGCCATAGATTGCCATAAATGGTTAAACGTACCTTATGAAAATGCCTGCTTTTTTATACGAAAAAAGCATTTCAGTTTACAGTTTAACCAGTTTAAAAACAGCAGTGCTCCTTATCTGGAAAATCAACTGGAAAATTTTAACTTTATGAATATGTTGCCGGAAAATTCCATAAGACTAAAAGCATTACCAGTATTGTTCAGTCTGTTAGCCTATGGCAGAGAAGGGTATCGGTATATTGTGGATAATTCTATTAAGCTGGCTCAAGAATTTGGTAACTATATACGTAAAAGCAGCTATTTTGAATTATTGGCTGAAGTACATTTAAATATTGTCTGCTTTAAAGTTACTGCTGCATGCGATACCGCTGAATTTCTGCAAAAATTAAATAAAACCGGTCTTGTATTTATGACACCAACCACTTTTAATCATGAAAAAGGTATACGTGCAGTATTTGTAAACTGGCGAACTACTATTGAAGATATTAAATTAGTATGTTCATTAATTGAAAACATTATCAATAGTAAATAAAATCTATAAAGAGATAAATATTTTTTCCTAGGATAAAAACCATACATAATTCGTTTTTAATCCCATTTAACCTATAAAAATGTTTATCTTTTTTAGAAGTTATACATATTATTGGTTTAGCGTTTATCAGTCTTCTATTTTTGTTTAAATACTTACTTTAAATAAAAATTTACTTATTATTTATTGATTTGTAATTTTTTCGGCTAGCTATCTAATTTAAAGGGATACTTCGTTCTTAACTGCTTTAAGGCAACAGACCGCTTAACTCTCCCAGAAACCAGTTTACCCGTGGATCAGGCGTAGGACGGGTAACAGCAAAATGATTTACTATATTAGTCGCCTGCTGTGCCAGTAATGGCACCAGTTCACCTGTACGAACGTAAGGCTCAGCCATATCTTGTGATAAAAAACCAAGATGGCTGCCTGCGAGAATAAACAATAATGTTGCCCGCTCTTTATCTGCAGTAGCCGTAGTTACTCCGGCAGAAAAGCCGGCATTAGCCGGAAAATCAGCATAGGTACGTTTTACCCAGTGATATTCTTCAGCAAGCTGATTTAACGTTAAATCCTTAACTTTTGCAGCCGGATGTTCTGCATGACAATAAACATGCTCACGCTGCTCGAAAACTATCTGATATTGCAAATTTTTCAGCAGGCTATAGTAATAGCCGATACCAAAATCCATCTGATTATTAGCAATAGCGGTTTCGATATCATGTGGCGCACAAATATCAATAGTCAGACGCAGCTCCGGATAATGCTGATAGGCACTGGCAATGACCTGATTAAAAATACGCTGAAAATCAGGTGGTAAATACTCAACTAAGCCAATTCGCAACTTACCGGAAAGCACAGAACGATGCCATTTAATATTCTGTACTTCCCGATGAAACTCAGAGGTTGCCTGTAAAAGTAATGTGCAGGCTTCATATAATTGATGCCCGGCTTTAGTCAGCCCGAAACCGGAACGACCGCGCCGGCATAATATCACGCCCAGACTTTCTTCCAGATGCGCCAAATGCATACTGATTGCCGATTGTGACATATTCAGCCGTTTCTGTGCAGCAGTCACACCCTGACATTCAACAATGGCCACAAATGCCTGTAAAGCCTTCAAATCATGTTTAATCAAGGTATGCAACATCACTATTTCCCCATATCAGAAATCAGCTCAGAACAGGAATTGATACGTCATCATCACAGGCGGCAGACAGCACCTGATTTAAAACCGCAAAAAATTCACTGCCATCCCGTGCTGAAAGCCATTGACCGTTCTTGCAGGCAAAATGATAACCGCCACTTTTTGCCGCTATCCATAATTCCTGAGTGGCAGCATGCCGGTTTACAATAATCTGCTCACCGCTTTCTGCTTCAATTGTGAGTACATTTCCGCCAGCTTCACAATCGAGATCCCAACCGCCCTCATCTATTTTTTCCTCAATATAGCCAAACAAATCATCACTATATTGCAAAAATTCACTTTCGGTCATCTTACTTACCATACCCCTGCATTTTATTACATTCACACTGTTATCTTGCCATATAATATGTTTAAATCCTAGTTTTATCCGTTCTGGCAGTACAGCTGTTCACTGCCAGCTTAACTACAATAGGTCAGATTAATGTTTCGTTTCTTCTTTTTAACTGTAATTGCAACCAGTTGTTTAGCGGCCTGTGGTTATAAGGGTGATCTTTATTTGCCAAAAGAGGGAGATAAAGCTAAATACGGACCTGTACAAACCGGACTGACTATTGATCCGATTGATCAGAAAAATTTACCTAAACATGACTAATTCCCTGAAATGTGAACAAGTACCCTACTCTGTACTGGCTGCACAGTATGGTACACCATTATATGTTTATAGCCAGAAAGCAATGACAGATGCTTTTAATCTTTATCAGCAGGCTTTTGCCGATTTAAAACCTTTAATATGTTACGCAGTCAAAGCCAATGGAAATTTATCTATTCTGCGCTATTTTGCCAGTCTGGGCTGCGGTTTTGATATCGTTTCAGGCGGAGAATTAGAACGGGTATTACTGGCTGGCGGAGCTGCCGACAAGATCATCTTTTCCGGTGTGGGCAAAAGCAGTGCTGAAATTGAATTTGCCCTGAAAAACAATATTCGCTGTTTTAATGTTGAATCACTGGCTGAGCTGGAACGTATTAATAGTATTGCCCAGCGTCTGAATAAAATTGCCCCGGTATCATTGCGTATTAATCCTGATGTTGATGCTCATACCCATCCGTATATTTCTACTGGGTTAAAAGCCAATAAATTCGGAATTGCCAGTCAGGATGCATTAGCAGCATATCAGCTTGCTGCTACGTTACCGCACTTAAAAATCACAGGAATTGACTGTCACATTGGCTCACAACTAACTGATTTATCACCTTTAATCGAAGCATTACAACGATTATTAGTACTAGTAGACAAACTAGACGAACTGGGAATCCAGATAGAGCATATTGATTTGGGTGGTGGCATAGGTATTGTTTATCAAAACGAAAATGTGCCTGATCTAAATGCTTATGCAGCAGCAGTCAGCAAATTGTTATCCGGGCGTAACCTGCCATTAATACTGGAACCCGGGCGCAGTCTGATTGGTAATACCGGCTGTTTGCTCACTACAGTTGAATACATTAAACAAGGTGAAGAAAAGAACTTTGTGATTGTAGATGCGGCCATGAATGATCTGATGCGGCCTTCACTATATCAGGCCTATCACAATATTATTAACGCCAGTCCGACAACAGCAGATAAATTTGTTGCTGATATCGTCGGACCAATTTGCGAAACTGGAGATTTTCTGGCTAAAGACCGAACCATTGCAGCTAAAGCAGGTGATTTACTGTTAATACAAAGTGCCGGGGCATATGCTTCCAGTATGGCAAGTAACTATAACACTCGCTGTCGTGCCGCTGAGGTATTGGTTAATGGTACAGAACATCATCTGATTCGAGAGCGAGAAACAATTGACAGTCTGTTGGCTACCGAAACAGCATGCTTATGAATAATCCATACTTATTGTAATAATAAAGCACAAGTATAGCGTCATCTGCCAGTATTTTTGCACAAACGCTATACTAATTTTATGTTACTCATCGAAAAGCTTTTCAGATATTGAATATTCTCCGGCTGATATTACGCTTTATAAGTACGATATAAAATTCGTTGCATTATCCAAACCACAATTAAAAAATAATTTTAAAATCAAATAAGATAAATATATTTTAACAATTAAGCAAATATCATCTAAAAAGGTCAGATTTATGCCTTGGAAATTTTCCCGACGTGCACAAAATTTAAAAAGCTCAACCATCAGAGAAATCCTTAAAGTCACCGAACAGGCAGATGTTATTTCATTTGCTGGCGGCTTACCGGCACCAGATACATTTCCATTATCAGAAATCAAAGATGCAGCTAATGCCTTACTGGAAAACCAGGATATTTATGGTGCACTACAATATGGACCAAGTGAAGGCTATACACCTTTACGGCAATGGATAGCTAATTATTTATCTGAACGTGATCATGTATCTGTCAGTAGTGATGAAGTTCTGATAGTAACTGGTTCGCAGCAGGCATTGGATTTAATCGGGAAAGCACTAATTGATACTAACGATAAAGTACTGGTAGAAACTCCGACTTATCTTGGGGCATTACAATCCTTTAATCAATACAATCCCGAATATATAGCTATTGCCAGTGATAATGAAGGCTTAATTCCTGAAACTATTGATAATGAACTGGCAAGCTCTGCAAAATTTCTATATAGCATTCCAAACTTTCAAAACCCTACCGGACGTCGGTTACCATTACACCGACGACAAGCTTTAGCCGCAAAAGCAAAACAGAATAATTTATTGCTGATTGAAGATGATCCTTATGGCGATTTGGATTATCAGGGTCAGCGTTTGCCTGCTTTATATACGCTGGCACCAGAAAACACTGTTTATTTAGGTTCTTTTTCCAAAATTTTAGCGCCGGGGCTCCGCTTAGGATATCTGGTTGCGAATAAGCAATTCATCAGTAAACTGCTTCCGCTAAAACAAGCTTCTGATTTACATACCCCTAGCCTGACCCAGTACATTGCTTATCAGGTTCTTAGTAAAAATAATTTTCTCAATCATCATATTCCGAAAATCCGCCAGCTCTATAATGCCCGCTGCCAGTATATGTTGCAATCATTAGCACAGTATATGCCTAAAGAAGTTAGCTGGAATCAACCTGAAGGAGGTATGTTTATCTGGGTTGAATTACCTGAATATATTAATGCTACTGAATTACTCCAAGAAGCCATTGCTCAGAAAATAGTTTTTGCTCCCGGTGAAACTTTCTATGTACACGGTGAAAAAAATAATTGTTTAAGGCTGGCTTTTGTAACTGTTTCAGAAGAAAAAATTGATATAGGAATAAAAAAAATGGCAGATATAATTAAACATCACATTCAACAACAATTGCTGTGAAATATTAGCAAACTGCATCAATCTGTTTTTTCCACCACAGCCAATACCCAGTATGGTATTGGTTTTTTTATGGCTTAAACTATTAACTAAATACTCTGCACACTAATTCAAGCTGGCTAATAAATTCCGCATTAATGGAAAAATCATTAATCGTAAAATATCCACCTTACCTATCACAGAACAGATTTTGCCTAAAATTCTGGATTGGTTATTCTAGCCTACTCAATTAGCCGAATTAAGAATAAATAAAAAACGGACTGGAAAATATCCAGTCCGTTTTAGTAATTCAATTAATTATTGAACTTTAATTTCAACATCAACACCAGCTGGCAAGTCCAGTTTCATCAATGCATCAGTGGTTTTATCAGTCCAATCGATAATATCCATTAGACGCAAATGAGTACGAATTTCCAACTGTTCACGTGAAGTTTTATTCACGTGAGGAGAACGCAGCAGATTAAAACGTTCGATTTTGGTTGGCAGAGGAATCGGACCTTTTACCACAGCGCCAGTACGTTTGGCAGTGTCTACGATTTCCTGTGCAGAACGATCAATTAGAGCGTAGTCATAAGCTTTCAGACGAATACGGATTTTCTGGTTTTTCATATCTATATTCTTCCTGATTAAGCGATAACTTTAGCAACCACACCGGCACCAACTGTTCGGCCACCTTCACGAATCGCAAAGCGTAAGCCTTCTTCCATCGCAATCGGATGAATCAGTTCTACGTCTATCGTTACATTCTCTCCC
>NZ_JAAEDR010000006.1:0-97636 GCF_013344995.1 Snodgrassella sp. ESL0304 | reverse complement strand
TTAAGCGATAACTTTAGCAACCACACCGGCACCA
Organism: Snodgrassella sp. ESL0304; assembly: GCF_013344995.1. Taxonomy (NCBI): domain Bacteria; kingdom Pseudomonadati; phylum Pseudomonadota; class Betaproteobacteria; order Neisseriales; family Neisseriaceae; genus Snodgrassella; species Snodgrassella sp. ESL0304. Next base: position 97,602 of record NZ_JAAEDR010000006.1, on the reverse strand, counting down.
ACTGTTCGGCCACCTTCACGAATCGCAAAGCGTAAGCCTTCTTCCATCGCAATCGGATGAATCAGTTCTACGTCTATCGTTACATTCTCTCCCGGCATTACCATTTCCACACCTTCTGCCAGACTTACTGCGCCAGTTACGTCTGTTGTACGGAAATAGAACTGCGGACGATAGTTCGCAAAGAACGGTGTATGACGACCACCTTCTTCTTTGCTCAGTACGTATACTTCTGCTTTGAATTTGGTGTGCGGAGTGATGCTGCCCGGTTTTGCCAGTACCTGACCACGTTCCACTTCTTCACGTTTGGTACCACGCAGCAATACACCTACGTTATCACCTGCCTGACCCTGATCCAGCAATTTGCGGAACATTTCAACGCCAGTACATGTGGTTTTCTGGGTGTCTTTCAAACCAACGATTTCAATTTCGTCACCTACATTGATTACACCGCGTTCTACACGACCGGTAACCACAGTACCACGACCTGAAATTGAGAATACGTCTTCAATCGGCAACAGGAATGGTTTGTCTACTGCACGTTCCGGTGTAGGAATGTAGCTGTCCAGTGCATCTGCCAAAGCCATAATTGAAGCTTCACCGATGTCTGACTGGTCACCTTCCAGTGCTTTCAGAGCTGAACCTTTAATCAAAGGAACATCATCACCCGGGAATTCGTAGCTTGACAACAGGTCACGAATTTCCATTTCTACCAGTTCCAGCAACTCTTCGTCGTCTACCATGTCACATTTGTTCATGTAAACGATAATGTAAGGTACACCTACCTGACGGGCTAACAGGATGTGCTCACGGGTTTGTGGCATCGGACCGTCAGCTGCAGAAACCACCAGAATCGCGCCGTCCATCTGGGCAGCACCGGTAATCATGTTCTTCACGTAGTCAGCGTGTCCCGGGCAGTCAACGTGTGCATAGTGACGTTCTGCGGTTTCGTATTCTACGTGTGATGTATTAATGGTAATACCACGGGCTTTTTCTTCCGGGGCATTGTCAATCTGATCATAAGCTTTGGCTGCACCACCGAATTTCTGGGACAGAATGGTACACATTGCAGCAGTCAAAGTGGTTTTACCATGGTCAACGTGACCAATGGTGCCAACGTTTACGTGCGGTTTGCTCCGCTCGAATTTTTCTTTAGCCATGAGCTAAGTTTCCTTGAATAAAGATCATTAAAGAACGATGATAACCTGAAAGTACAGATACTTTCAGGTTATCGGTAAATAAGTTAGCCTTTACGTGCAGCAATTACCTGCTCGGCTACATTATTTGGTGCTTCAGCGTATTTCTTGAACTCCATGGAGTAAGTAGCACGCCCCTGAGTAGCAGAGCGCAGGTCGGTTGAGTAACCGAACATTTCTGCCAGTGGTACTTCGGCACGAACTTTCTTGCCGCCGATACCATCATCATCCATACCCAGCACGATGCCACGACGACGATTCAAGTCGCCCATTACATCACCCATGTAGTCTTCCGGTGTTTCTACTTCAACCGCCATGATAGGTTCCAGCAATGCCGGAGAAGCTTTGCGCATACCGTCTTTAAATGCCATAGAACCAGCTAATTCAAACGCGATTTGCGAAGAGTCCACATCATGGTATGAACCGAAAGTCAGACGCACACGGATATCCACAACCGGATAACCGGCCAGAATACCATTAGTCATGGTATCACGAATACCTTTATCCACAGACGGAATAAATTCACGTGGAATCACACCACCTTTAATTTCGTCGATGAATTCGTAGTTTACACCACCCGGTTCCAGAGGTTCCATAGTGATCACTACATGACCATACTGACCTTTACCACCAGACTGTTTCACGTATTTGGCTTCGGATTCCACTGATTTACGGATGGTTTCACGATAAGCTACCTGTGGTGCACCCACATTGGCTTCTACACCAAATTCACGTTTCATACGGTCTACAATAATTTCCAGATGCAATTCACCCATACCGGAAATAATAGTCTGACCAGATTCTTCATCTGTTTTCACACGGAAAGACGGGTCTTCTTTAGCCAGACGGTTCAGAGCCAGACCCATTTTTTCCTGGTCAGCTTTAGTTTTTGGTTCAACTGCAACGTGGATAACCGGTTCCGGGAATTCCATACGTTCCAGAATAATCGGAGCGTCAGTATCACACAGCGTTTCACCAGTAGTTACATCTTTCAGACCAATTACAGCTGCAATGTCACCGGCACGTACTTCTTCGATTTCATCACGATCATTGGCTTTCATCTGTACCAGACGACCAATACGTTCTTTAGTGCCTTTAACAGAGTTCACTACAGTATCGCCAGATTTCACCACGCCAGAATACACGCGGATGAAAGTCAGCTGACCAACGTATTTATCGTTCATCAGTTTAAATGCCAACGCAGAGAATTTCTCATCATCGCTAGCTTTACGGCTGTCTTTTTCACCATCCGGTTTTTCACCGGCTACTGGCGGAATGTCTGTCGGGCTTGGCAGATACTCAACCACAGCATCCAGCAGACGCTGTACACCTTTGTTCTTGAATGCTGAACCGCACAGTACCGGCTGAATTTCACCGGCCAGTGTACGTGCACGCAGGGCAGCAACGATTTCATCCTCGCTCAGCTCTTCACCGCCAAGGTATTTTTCCATCAGTTCTTCGTTGGCTTCTGCTGCAGCTTCAACCATTTTTTCGCGCCATTCTTCGGCAACGTCTTTCAGGTCAGCAGGAATATCAGCATACTCAAATTTCAAACCCTGAGTTGCATCATCCCATACGATAGCCTGCATCTTCAGCAAATCTACCACGCCTTCGAAACCGTCTTCAGCTCCTACCGGAATGACAACCGGTACCGGATTGGCACGCAGACGGGTCTGCATCTGTTCAACCACACGGAAGAAGTTGGCACCCTGACGGTCCATTTTATTTACAAAAGCCAGGCGAGGCACTTTGTATTTATTGGCCTGACGCCATACAGTTTCAGACTGAGGCTGTACACCACCCACAGCACAGTAAACCATTACCGCACCATCCAGCACACGCATAGAACGCTCTACTTCAACGGTAAAGTCTACGTGTCCCGGGGTATCAATAATATTTAAACGGTGTTCTTTAAACTGACCTGCCATACCTTTCCAGAAGGTGGTAACAGCAGCAGAGGTAATGGTAATACCACGTTCCTGTTCTTGCTCCATCCAGTCGGTGGTGGCTGCACCATCATGTACTTCACCCAGTTTGTGAGTCATGCCGGTGTAAAACAGAATACGTTCTGAAGTGGTGGTTTTACCAGCATCAATATGTGCAGAAATACCGATATTGCGGTATTGCTCAATAGGGGTTTTACGAGCCACGATAATTGCCTTTCTGCATTAGAAGCGGAAGTGAGAGAAGGCTTTGTTGGCTTCAGCCATGCGATGAACTTCCTCACGTTTTTTCAATGCACCGCCGCGACCTTCGGCCGCATCAATTAATTCACCAGCCAGACGCAAATCCATGGATTTTTCACCGCGTTTACGAGCCGCATCGCGTACCCAGCGCATGGCCAGAGCCAGACGACGGGCAGGACGAACCTCAACAGGAACTTGATAGTTAGCACCACCAACACGACGGCTTTTTACTTCTACCACCGGTTTGGCATTGGCAATGGCTTCGTTAAACACTTCAATGGCTTCTTTGCCGGTTTTCTTTTCAATCTGTTCCAGAGCGCCGTATACAATGCGTTCTGCTACAGATTTTTTACCGTCAATCATCAGCACATTCATGAATTTGGATAATTCGATACTGCCGAATTTCGGATCTGGCAATATGTCACGTTTTGGGACTTCTCTACGTCTTGGCATTTCAATTTCCTTAAACTATTCAGCTGGGCATAGCCCGCGAATATTTATGTAAATATTCACTTACTCGACAGATAATCTGCCGATGCGTCCGATTATTTAGGACGTTTAGCACCGTATTTAGAACGGGACTGCTTACGGTCTTTAACACCTGCAGTGTCCAGAGAACCGCGTACAGTATGGTAACGCACACCCGGCAAGTCTTTTACACGACCGCCGCGAATCAGTACTACGCTGTGTTCCTGCAAGTTGTGGCCTTCACCACCGATATATGAAATCACTTCATAACCGTTGGTCAGACGCACTTTGCATACTTTACGCAGCGCTGAGTTAGGTTTTTTCGGAGTAGTGGTGTATACACGGGTGCATACGCCACGTTTTTGAGGACAAGCCTCTAAAGCAGGTACTTTGTTGACGTAAACCGGAGCCTGACGTCCTTTACGTACCAATTGGTTGATAGTAGGCATATTTTCTCTTTATCCTGTTGAGTCAATATATGCCGGCACCATGCCGGCAAAACGGGTATTCTAGCATTCCTGCTTTATTACGGTCAAGATAATCAAACTTTAAACGCTTTATATCTGTTGAAAAAACAACTATATAAAACCATGTGCAAAATAAAACCGCTGAATGGCTTTCAGCGGTTTTATTTACAACAGATATTAAAGCTTATTCGCTTTTCTCTGCAGCCTCAGCAGCCAACTGCTCCTGCCATTTCTGGCGGCGACTGCGATGGTAAGTCAGTCCGGTACCGGCCGGAATCAGACGACCAACAATTACGTTTTCTTTCAGGCCGCGCAAATCGTCACGTTTACCCATAATAGCCGCTTCAGTCAGCACACGGGTAGTTTCCTGGAAGGATGCAGCAGAAATAAACGAATCGGTAGACAATGATGCTTTAGTAATACCCAGCAATACATTGTCAAAGCGTACCGGTTCTTTACCTTCCGCCAGCAACTTCTCGTTGGCAATCATTACATCACCGCGTTCAACCTGCTCACCAGTAATGAAGTGACTGTCACCGGCATCGGCAATATTTACCCGGCGCAGCATCTGGCGAATGATCACTTCGATATGTTTATCGGAAATCTTCACACCTTGCAGACGATACACTTCCTGTACTTCCTGCACGATATAACGAGCCAGCGCCTCAATACCCTGCAAACGCAGAATATCATGCGGATCGACTGCACCATCTACAATCACTTCACCGCGATTCACCACCTGACCATCATGTACCAGCACCTGTTTTTCTTTGGAAATCAGGGTTTCATAAGCAGCACCGTCTGCATCAGTAATAATCAGACGCTGTTTACCCTTGGTTTCCTTACCGAAAGAAACAGTACCAGTTACTTCAGCCAGCATACCCACATCTTTCGGAGTACGTGCTTCGAACAATTCAGCTACACGCGGCAGACCACCGGTAATGTCGCGGGTTTTGGATGAAGCCTGAGGAATACGGGCCAGTACATCACCTTTACCTACTTCCTGTCCTTCTCGTACGGTAATCACCGCACCAACCGGGAAGGCCATGGAAACAGCAGTTTCGCTTCCTGCCATGCGAATTTCTTCGCCTTTGTCATCCAGTAGTTTTACTGTCGGACGCAACAGTTTAGACTGAGTAGAGGAACGACGTTTACCATCAATAACTACCAGTGTAGACAAACCGGTAACATCATCGGTCTGTTTGGCTACAGTAACGCCTTCTTCGATATTTTCAAAGCGGACACGACCGGCAAACTCGGTAATCATCGGACGGGTATGCGGATCCCATGTAGCCAGTGTCTGACCGGCTTTCACCACACCACCATCTTTTACCTGCAATAATGCACCGTAAGGTACTTTATGGCGTTCACGCTCACGACCAATATCGTCATGAATCACAATTTCGGATGAACGACCAATAACGACCAGTTCACCTTTGTTATTGGCTACATAACGCATCTGGCTGGAGAAACGAACCGTACCACCAGATTTAGCCTCTACCTGACTGGCAGCTGCAGCTCGTGAAGCAGCACCACCAATGTGGAAGGTACGCATAGTCAGCTGAGTACCCGGCTCACCAATAGACTGAGCAGCAATCACACCAACAGATTCACCGGCATTGACCAGTTTACCGCGCGCCAGATCTCGGCCATAACATTTGGCACACAATCCATGACGTGTTTTACAGGTAATCGGAGTACGTACTTTAACTTCATCGACACCTGAGTTATCAATCAGATCAACCAGGCTTTCATTCAGCAGCGTACCTGCTTCAACTAAAGTTTCACCACTGGTCGGGTCAACAACATCTTCAGCAGTAACACGTCCCAATACGCGATCACGTAATGATTCAATGATATCACCGCCCTGTACCACTGCTTTCATCACAAAGCCGTCGTTGGTACCACAATCATCTTCTACTACCACCAAGTCTTGTGTCACATCAACAAGACGACGGGTCAGATAACCGGAGTTAGCTGTTTTCAATGCCGTATCAGCCAGACCTTTACGGGCACCGTGAGTAGAAATAAAGTACTGTAATACTGTCAGACCTTCGCGGAAGTTAGAAGTAATCGGTGTTTCAATAATGGAACCATCCGGTTTCGCCATCAAACCACGCATACCTGATAACTGCTTAATCTGAGCGGCAGAACCACGGGCGCCGGAGTCAGCCATCATGTAAATTGAGTTGAATGACTCCTGATCAACCAGATTACCTTCGCGGTCAACTACTTTCTGAGTAGACAGATTATCCATCATCGCTTTGGCAATCTTGTCACCAGTACGGCCCCAGATATCGACTACTTTATTGTAACGTTCGCCATTGGTTACCAGACCCTGACGGTACTGGTCTTCAATTTCTTTAACTTCAGCATTAGCCTCAGCCAGCAACTGTGGTTTACTTTCAGGCACCAGCATATCGTCAACACAAATTGAAATACCGGCACGAGTTGAGAATGCATAACCGGTATACATCAGATGATCAGCAAAAATGACAGTATCACGCAATCCGCAGCGACGGAATGAAGCATTAATCAGCTTAGAAATTTCTTTTTTCTTCAGCGTTTTATTAATATGATCGAAAGACAAACCTTTTGGCAGAATCTCTGACAGCAGAGCACGGCCGACAGTAGTTTCATAACGGTTAACTACCGGTACAAATTCGTCCTGACCATTTTTCACCCATTCACGCAAACGTACAGTAATTTTAGTACCCAGCTCTACCTGACGAGTCTGGTAGGCACGGTGTACTTCTTTTACATCAGCAAACAGGCTGCCTTCACCCTTACCATTAATTTTGTCGCGGGTCATATAATACAGACCCAATACGATATCCTGTGACGGTACGATAATTGGTTCACCATTAGCTGGTGACAATACATTATTCGAAGCCAGCATCAGGGTCCGCGCTTCCATCTGTGCTTCCAGACTCAGTGGTACGTGCACAGCCATCTGGTCACCGTCAAAGTCGGCGTTAAATGCAGTACATACCAGCGGATGCAGCTGAATTGCCTTACCTTCAATCAGAATCGGCTCAAATGCCTGAATACCTAAACGGTGCAAGGTTGGTGCACGGTTGAGCAGAATCGGATGTTCACGAATAACATCTTCAAGAATATCCCATACAATCGGCTCTTCCTGTTCCACCATCTTTTTGGCTTTTTTGATGGTAGTTACGGTCGGATCTAACTGTTCAAGTTTATGGAAAATAAATGGTTTGAACAGTTCCAAAGCCATTTTCTTCGGCAAACCGCACTGATGCAGGCGCAGGTACGGACCAACGGTAATCACAGAACGACCGGAGTAATCGACACGTTTACCCAGCAGATTCTGACGGAAACGACCGCCCTTACCTTTAATCATATCTGCCAGGGATTTCAGCGGACGCTTATTAGCACCAGTCATGGCTTTACCACGACGGCCATTATCCAGTAATGAATCTACCGCTTCCTGTAACATACGTTTTTCATTGCGTACAATGATATCCGGTGCACGCAGTTCAAGCAGGCGTTTCAAACGGTTGTTACGATTAATGACGCGACGATACAGGTCATTCAAATCAGAAGTAGCAAAACGGCCGCCATCCAGAGGTACCAGCGGACGCAAATCCGGTGGCAGTACTGGCAGCACATCCATAATCATCCATTCCAGTTTCATACCGGAACGCTGGAATGCTTCCAGAACTTTCAGTCGTTTAGCAATTTTCTTAATTTTTGTATCTGAACTGGTTGAATCCAGTTCCTGACGCAATACAGTAACCTCATGGGCAATATCCATGGCTCGCAGTAAATCGCGAATGCCTTCAGCACCCATTTTGGCTTCAAAATCGCCGCCAGACTCTTCATATTTGGTAATGTATTCTTCTTCACTGAGCAGCTGACGCGGCTGCAATGAAGTCAGCCCCGGATCAGTTACCACATAAGCTTCAAAATACAGAATACGTTCAATGTCACGCAAAGTCATATCTAATACCATACCCAGACGGGATGGCAAAGATTTCAAAAACCAGATATGCGCAACCGGTGCAGCCAGTTCGATATGTCCCATGCGCTCGCGGCGTACTTTGGACAAGGTTACTTCCACACCACATTTTTCACAGGTTACCCCGCGAAATTTCAAACGTTTGTATTTACCACACAAACATTCATAATCTTTAATCGGGCCAAAAATCTTGGCACAAAACAAGCCGTCACGTTCCGGTTTAAAAGTACGGTAATTAATCGTTTCCGGTTTTTTCACTTCACCGTACGACCAAGAACGAATGGTATCCGGCGAAGCAATGCCGATTTTAATTGCGTCAAATTCTTCTTCGGCACTGGCATTTTGCAGCGGATTAAATAAGTCTGATAAAGCTTTCATATTTGCTCCTGACGATGCCGTATACAGTATGTCTCACACACTGTATACGACCGGTGTCGGTTAGTAACGTTCCAAATCCATATCCAGGCCTAAAGAGCGAATCTCTTTCAGTAACACATTGAATGATTCCGGCATGCCGGCATCAATCTTGTACTCGCCTTTAACAATGTTTTCATACATTTTGGTACGACCGGTGACGTCATCTGATTTCACAGTCAGCATTTCCTGCAGAGTATAGGCAGCACCATAAGCTTCCAGTGCCCAAACCTCCATCTCACCAAAACGCTGACCACCGAACTGAGCTTTACCACCCAGCGGCTGCTGAGTGACCAGACTGTACGGACCAGTAGAACGGGCATGCATTTTTTCATCAACCAGATGGTGCAGTTTCAGATAATGCATTACCCCTACAGTCACCTTACGGTCAAAGGCTTCTCCAGTATGACCATCATACAGTGTCATCTGCGTACGGGTATCATTAAAGCCCAGTTTCTGAATTTCCGGATCATCCTCTGGATAAGCCAGTGCCAGCATATTTTTGATTTCGGATTCTTCCGCACCATCAAATACTGGTGTAGCTACAGTCATACCTTTACGCAAATGCTGAGCCAGATTGATGATTTCATCGTCATTAAACTGCGATAAATCCTCTTTCTTACCACTGCTGTTATACACTTTTTCAAGAAAAGCACGAATATCATCAGCAGCACGTTTTTCTGTCAGCATACGGTCAATACGCTCACCAATACCTTTGGCAGCCCAGCCCAGATGTACTTCCAGAATCTGACCAATATTCATACGGCTTGGTACACCGAGCGGATTCAGTACGATATCCACAGCGCGTCCGTCGGCCATGTAAGGCATGTCTTCAACCGGCAGAATGCGGGATACCACACCTTTATTACCATGGCGGCCGGCCATTTTGTCACCGGCTTTCAGGCGACGTTTAATGGCAATAAACACCTTAACCATTTTCTGTACACCCGGCTGTAATTCATCGCCTTGTGTCAGTTTTTTCTTCTTGATTTCATACAGAGCATCTGATTCTTCATGCTTGGCCTGCAAACTTTCCTTAATCAGTTCCACCTGCTTCGCAATACTTTCATCACTCAGACGAATATCAAACCAGTCATGACGGCTCGGTAATGAAGCCAGATATTCTTTAGTAACTTCTGCACCTTTAGCCAGTTTCAATGGTCCACCATTGACTTTTTGTCCCAGTATCAGGCGTTCAGTACGGTCAAAAGCATCATCATTGAAAATGCGCAACTGATCAGTCAGATTCTGACGATAGCGTTTCAGTTCTGCATCGATAATCGCCTTAGCACGTTTATCGCGTTCAATACCTTCACGGGTAAATACCTGAACATCAATAACAGTACCACTCATTCCGGTAGGCATACGCAGTGAAGTATCTTTTACATCACTGGCTTTTTCACCAAAAATAGCACGCAACAGTTTTTCTTCTGGTGTAAGCTGAGTTTCACCTTTAGGTGTCACCTTGCCTACCAGTACATCACCGGCTTCTACTTCAGCACCAATGTAAACGATACCGGATTCATCCAGACGATTTTGCATACGCTCAGACAAATTCGGAATATCACGGGTAATTTCCTCGGCGCCCAGCTTGGTATCACGGGATACCACATTCAATTCTTCAATATGAATTGAAGTATAACGATCACCGGCAACGACACGTTCTGAAATCAGAATTGAGTCTTCATAGTTATAACCATTCCATGGCATGAAGGCGATAGTCATATTCTGACCCAGTGCCAGCTCACCTAAATCAGTAGAAGCACCATCCGCAATAACATCACCGCGCTGGATAACATCACCCTTCTGTACGGCAGGACGCTGATTAATATTGGTTGACTGGTTAGAACGGGTAAATTTCACCAGATTGTAAATATCCACACCCACTTCACCAGCAGTAGCCTCGTCATCATTAACACGTACTACGACACGGTTTGCATCCACATATTCCACAACACCGCCGCGACTGGCCGCAATAGCTGTAGCACTGTCAATAGCCACAGAGCGTTCAATACCAGTACCAACCAATGGTTTTTCAGCACGCAGACAAGGTACTGCCTGACGCTGCATGTTGGCACCCATCAAAGCACGGTTGGCGTCGTCATGCTCAAGGAACGGAATCAGTGAAGCCGCTACTGAAACCACCTGGCCGGTAGCCACGTCCATATACTGTACGCGATCCGGTGTTGCCATTATGGTTTCACCTTTTTCACGGCAGGTTACCATATCACCGATAATCCGGCCGTCTTTATCCAGATCGGCATTCGCCTGGGCAATGACAAAGCGGCCTTCTTCAATAGCTGACAAATAATCAATGTCATTAGTTACTTTACCGTCGACAACTCGGCGATAAGGTGTTTCCAGAAAACCGTATTTATTGGTACGGGCATAAACTGCCAGCGAATTAATCAAACCGATATTCGGACCTTCAGGTGTTTCAATCGGACATACACGACCGTAATGAGTCGGATGTACGTCACGCACTTCAAAGCCGGCACGCTCACGGGTCAGACCGCCAGGTCCCAATGCAGATACACGGCGTTTATGGGTGATTTCAGACAACGGATTAGTCTGATCCATAAACTGAGACAACTGACTGGAACCGAAAAACTCTTTGATTGCAGCAGAAACCGGTTTGGCATTAATCAGATCATGCGGCATCAGATTTTCTGATTCGGCCTGATTCAGGCGTTCTTTAACGGCGCGTTCTACACGTGACAGACCACTACGGAACTGGTTCTCAGCCAGCTCACCCACAGACCGTACGCGACGGTTACCCAAATGATCAATATCATCTACTTCACCATGTCCGTTGCGCAATTCAACCAGTGTAGCAATTACGGACACAATATCCGGAATAGTCAGTACATGATTGCCTTCTTTATCAGCATTGGCAAAAGTTTGTGTCATCAGACGGCCATACCATGACTCTTGCTGTGCTTCCAGCAATTTTTGCTGATAGGTACGGGTGTTGAATTTCATCCGGCCGACACGTGACAAGTCATAGCTATCTTCGCTAAAGAACAGGCGATTAAACAATGCCTCAACAGCGTCTTCGGTTGGCGGTTCACCCGGGCGCATCATGCGATAAATAGCAATACGTGCAGCCTGCTGACCTTCAGTTTCATCAGTACGCAAAGTATTGGAAACATAACCGCCCTGATCCAGATCATTGATATACAGCGTTGAAATTTCTTTGATTCCCTGTATATCAAACTGTGCCAGCAACTCTTCCGTGATTTCATCATTGGATCTAGCCAGTATTTCACCGGTATCCGGTACAACCACATCAGCAGCCAATACCTTGCCAATCAGACTTTCCGGTTCAACTTCCAGCCATTTAATATCTGCAGCAATAATGTCACGGATATTCTTGGCATTAATACGTTTGCCTTTTTGTACCAGTACTTTGCCATCTTTATCTACCAGATCAAACTTGGCAGTTTCACCTCTCAGACGTGCCGGAATCAGATCAGTATGCACACCATCTTTAGACAGGTGGTAACTTTCACGGTCATAGAACATGTCCAGAATCTGTTCCGGTGTAAACCCAAGAGCTTTCAGCAAAATAGTTACCGGCATTTTACGACGACGGTCGATACGGAAATACAGCAAATCTTTCGGGTCAAATTCGAAGTCTAGCCAGGATCCGCGGTAAGGAATAATCCGTGCTGAAAATAATAATTTACCAGATGAATGTGATTTACCTCTGTCATGTTCAAAGAATACACCCGGAGAACGGTGCAACTGTGAAACAATGACGCGTTCAGTACCGTTAATAATGAATGAACCGCTGGGTGTCATCAACGGAATTTCACCCATATAAACTTCATTTTCACGAACTTCTTTAACCACATTAGGTTTGGATGACTCTTTGTCCAAAATCACCAGCCGGATACGTGCCCGCAACGGGGCTGCATAAGTGATACCACGCAGCTGACATTCCGGAATGTCAAACACTGGTTCACCTAATACATAATGGGTGAACTCAAGGCGGGCATAACCGTTATGACTGATAATCGGAAAAATAGACTGAAAAGCAGCCTGAAGACCAACATCAGCGCGCTGGTCGTAGGGTGTTTCCATCTGTAAAAACTGTGTATAAGAATCCAACTGCGTAGCCAATAAAAACGGCACTTCTAATACATTCGCACGTTTGGCAAAGCTTTTACGGATACGTTTTTTTTCAGTAAAAGAGTAGGACATGTACAGTCTCCAGTAGGGAGGTTTGGCAAGTAAGGTTTTATAAATACTCAGATAACTGTTAATATCAAAAGAGTAAAATTAGGTAAATTAATGGTTTTTTTGTAAATATTTATAAAATATCACTTGGGGTAGACAAGCGAAAGCAGGCTGGTAGCCTAAGCTACCAGCCTGTAAAACGCAACTGAAATTACTTGATTTCGACAGAAGCGCCGGCTTCTTCCAGTTGTTTTTTAATGTCGTCAGCCTCAGCCTGAGAAACACCTTCTTTAAGAGTTTTAGGTGCACCGTCAACCAGATCTTTAGCTTCTTTCAGACCCAGACCAGTGATAGCACGAACAACTTTAATCACGCCAACTTTCTGAGCACCGGCAGAAGTCAATACTACATCGAATTCAGATTTTTCTTCGGCAGCTGTAGCACCGTTATTAGAACCATTATTAACAGCCAAAGCAGCTGCAGATACACCAAATTTTTCTTCAAAAGCTTTAACCAGATCGTTTAATTCCATAACGGTCAGGTTACCAACTGCTTCCAGAATGTCTTCTTTAGTAATAGCCATGCTATTAAACTCCAATAATTGAGAATAAAAATTTAAATATAAATCAGATGAAATTTAGGCAGCTTCTTCGCCGGCTTTTTTCTCAGCCAAAGCAGCAAGTGCACGGGCAAAACCTGAAACAGGAGCTTGCATAATACCCAGCAATTTCGCGAGCAATTCGTCGCGGCTCGGAATAGAAGCAAGTTCTGCCACCTGAGCAACATCCAGCAGATCACCATTATATGAACCTGCTTTCAGCACAATTTTTTCATCTTTTTTCGAGAACTGGTGCAGTACTTTTGCAGCAGCAACCGGGTCTTCAGATACCGCATAAACCAGCGGACCAACCATCTGATCAGCCAGAGCGGCAAATGATGTACCTTCAACAGCGCGACGGGCTAATGTGTTTTTCAACACATGCAGGTATACACCTGCTTTACGAGCATTGGCACGCAGTTCGGTCATACTGGCAACACTGATACCACGATACTCGGCAATAACCATAGTTTGAGCGTTAGCAATGGCTGCTACGATTTCGGCTACGGCTGCTTGCTTGGTTTCAATATTGAGACTCAAGGTCTACCTCCCACTGTTTTTAATCAGAGCGATATGAATACCACTCCACCCAGCGCGGCAACCCAAAAAGACATCCGTAAGCAAAGCTTACACAAGATTATCCGGGACTACCGTCTGCGTAGGGTTAATTTTTAAAATTTGTTTTACTACCACAAATTCCCTACGGTCTTGGACATCTACTTATTTCTAAGTAGCCCAACATATAAATGTAAGACATTTATATGAATTTTTAAGGCAGTCTGATATGAGACCAAACTGCCGGAATTCAAAGATACTTCTTAATTATTTACAGAAGCGCTGTCAACACACAAACCTGCACCCATCGTGCTGGATACTGCGATTCTGCGCAGATACTGACCTTTTGTTGCAGCAGGTTTAGCTTTAACAATGGCATCCAGTAATGCGTTAAAGTTTTCACGCAGATCAGCGGCATCAAAAGAAGCACGACCAATAGTTGCATGTACGATACCAGCTCTATCTGTACGATACTGTACCTGACCTGCCTTCGCATTTTTAACAGCTTCAGCAACATTTGGCGTAACAGTACCCACTTTCGGGTTTGGCATTAAACCACGCGGTCCCAGAATAGTACCTAGCTGACCTACTACACGCATAGCATCAGGAGATGCAATTACCACATCAAAGTTCAGATTACCTGCTTTGACTTCAGCAGCCAGATCATCGAAACCAACCACATCAGCACCGGCTGCTTTAGCAGCTTCCGCATTAGCGCCCTGAGTAAACACAGCCACACGTACAGTTTTACCGGTACCTTTAGGCAATACTACAGAACCACGAACAAGTTGGTCAGATTTACGTGCATCAATGCCAAGATTGAAAGATACATCGATAGACTCATCAAATTTGGCTGTAGCATTAGCTTTAACCAGATTCAGAGCATCATCAATAGTATATAATTTATTGGTTTCCACAGCAGCACGAATAGCCTGCATACGTTTTGAAAGCTTAGCCATTTACACACCCTCCACATCTAAACCCATTGAACGGGCACTACCGGCAATGGTGCGTACCGCCGCATCCAGATCAGCAGCAGTTAAATCAGGCTCTTTAGTCTTGGCGATTTCTTCCAATTGTGCACGAGTCACTTTACCCACTTTCTGGGTTAATGGATTTGAACTACCTTTTTGCAGACCAGCTGCTTTTTTCAGCAAAATAGAAGCCGGTGGCGTTTTCATTACAAAGGTAAATGATTTATCTGCAAACGCAGTAATCACTACCGGAACCGGCAGACCCGGCTCAACATTCTGCGTAGCCGCATTAAAGGCTTTACAGAATTCCATAATATTCAGACCACGCTGACCCAGTGCCGGACCTACCGGAGGAGACGGATTGGCTTTACCTGCAGGAATCTGCAGTTTGATATAGCCTACAATTTTTTTTGCCACTTGATTTAAACTCCAAATAAACGGGTATGACGCAGCAAATGCTGCTCCCCAAAAGCAAGACCCGTGATTATAAAGAAAAAACCTTTTCCTTACAAGCACAGGTTAGTTTATGTTGTATTATTGCAGTTAAATTTTCTCTACCTGAGAAAATTCCAGCTCAACCGGTGTTTCACGTCCAAATATCTGCACAGCAACACGCAGTTTATTGCGTTCGTAATTGACTTCTTCTACAACGCCATTAAAGTCTTTAAACGGACCTTCATTTACCCGCACTTGCTGACCAACATCAAAGAGGACTTTTGGTTTCGGTTTTTCTACTCCACTTTGCACCTGATGCAAGATAGCATCCACTTCACGAGCTGAAATAGGTAATGGTTTATTGGCTGTTCCACCAATAAAGCCCGTCACACGTGGTGTATTTTTAACCAAGTGCCATGAAGCATCGGTCATATCCATTTCTACCAGAACATAACCAGGAAAAAATTTACGTTCAGTAATACTGCGACGCCCGTTTTTTATATCCACAACTTCTTCAACCGGCACCAGTATCTGACCAAAATATTCACCCATTCCTTCACGCTCAATGCGCTCTTTTAAGGTTTTTTGTACATTTTTTTCAAAACCAGAATAAGCGTGTACAACATACCACTGTTTTGCCATGATCAGCTTCTCCTCATAAAGATGTCAAATAACAACCATGAAATCAGGCTGTCAACACCCCAAATAAATAACGACAAGACAGCAACAAATATCAGTACAAACAGGGTCATGCGCAATGCCTCATTACGCTCTGGCCAAACTACTTTTCTGGCTTCCGATACACAGTCGCGCACATAGGCAGTAAGTTTGCGTCCACCCGTACTCCAAAAAAATACAATTACAATGGCTGCTACTACACCTACCAATGGAAATAAATAACGGATATAAAGTGGCAATTGCGCATCAAGAGCATAGAATGCCTCAATACCAGCGGCAACCAATATAGCAGAGAGAAGATATTTCAATAAATCAAACCATTTATTACGTTTGACTTCCAACTCCTGCTGTTGCTTAGCTTCAGCTTTTAATTGTGCTTTGGTTTTGGCTCCTACATCTTTTGATGTTTTGTTGTCCATATAACCACCTTTTAATTAATACAAAAAAGACTAACCGACCATTGGCCGATTAGTCTGATTTTTTGGCAGGCCAGGAGGGTCTCGAACCCCCAACCCTCGGTTTTGGAGACCGATACTCTACCAATTGAGCTACTGGCCTACAAAACTTTAAGCGATAACTTTAGCAACCACACCGGCACCAACTGTTCGGCCACCTTCACGAATCGCAAAGCGTAAGCCTTCTTCCATCGCAATCGGATGAATCAGTTCTACGTCTATCGTTACATTCTCTCCCGGCATTACCATTTCCACACCTTCCGCCAGGCTTACTGCGCCAGTTACGTCTGTTGTACGGAAATAGAACTGCGGACGGTAGTTCGCAAAGAACGGTGTATGACGACCACCTTCTTCTTTGCTCAGTACGTATACTTCTGCTTTGAATTTGGTGTGCGGAGTGATGCTGCCCGGTTTTGCCAGTACCTGACCACGTTCTACTTCTTCACGTTTGGTACCACGCAGCAATACACCTACGTTATCACCTGCCTGACCCTGATCCAGCAATTTGCGGAACATTTCAACGCCAGTACATGTGGTTTTCTGGGTGTCTTTCAAACCAACGATTTCAATTTCATCACCTACATTGATTACACCGCGTTCTACACGACCGGTAACCACGGTACCACGACCTGAAATTGAGAATACGTCTTCAATCGGCAACAGGAATGGTTTGTCTACTGCACGTTCCGGTGTAGGAATGTAGCTGTCCAGTGCATCTGCCAAAGCCATAATTGAAGCTTCACCGATGTCTGACTGGTCACCTTCCAGTGCTTTCAGAGCTGAACCTTTAATCAAAGGAACATCATCACCCGGGAATTCGTAGCTTGACAACAGGTCACGAATTTCCATTTCTACCAGTTCCAGCAACTCTTCGTCGTCTACCATGTCACATTTGTTCATGTAAACGATAATGTAAGGTACACCTACCTGACGGGCTAACAGGATGTGCTCACGGGTTTGTGGCATCGGACCGTCAGCTGCAGAAACCACCAGAATCGCGCCGTCCATCTGGGCAGCACCGGTAATCATGTTCTTCACGTAGTCAGCGTGTCCCGGGCAGTCAACGTGTGCATAGTGACGTTCTGCGGTTTCGTATTCTACGTGTGATGTATTAATGGTAATACCACGGGCTTTTTCTTCCGGGGCATTGTCAATCTGATCATAAGCTTTGGCTGCACCACCGAATTTCTGGGACAGAATGGTACACATTGCAGCAGTCAAAGTGGTTTTACCATGGTCAACGTGACCAATGGTGCCAACGTTTACGTGCGGTTTGCTCCGCTCGAATTTTTCTTTAGCCATGGCTACTTCCTATCTAAAGATGATTAGGTTTATCAATTCTAATGGTGCCCATGGACAGAATTGAACTGTCGGCCTCTCCCTTACCAAGGGAGTGCTCTACCCCTGAGCTACATGGGCATACGGTAGGTATTTACTTATCTGGAGCGGGTGAAGGGAATCGAACCCTCACCGTAAGCTTGGAAGGCTTCTGCTCTACCATTGAGCTACACCCGCATACTCACTTAAAAAACTACAAGTAAGACTGGAATTTTGGTGGAGGGAGAAGGATTCGAACCTTCGAAGCTTTCGCAACAGATTTACAGTCTGCCCCCTTTGGCCGCTCGGGAATCCCTCCAAAAGAGAACGGCATGATAATGTTCATTTGCCACTTCGTCAAGTCTATTCAGCATTTTTTTTTGCTTAAAATAGTAATCAACTGTTTCAAATACATTTCATGCTTGGAAAAATTTACTCTTTTTCCGCCATTAGCTGCTGATATTTTGCTTCCAGCTCTTCTTCGCTTTCCGGATGTTCTTCATCAATAATGATACAGTCTACCGGGCAAACCTGCTGGCATTGCGGCTCATCATAATGGCCGACACACTGTGTACAGCGCTCAGGGGTGATTTCATAAATCTCATCACCCTGATAAATAGCGTTGTTCGGGCACTCAGGCTCACATACATCGCAGTTAATGCACTCATCTGTTATCAAGAGTGACATGTTTTTCCTTTATCGTTAAATTTAACTCTAAACCGTTGGGCGCGGATTATAGCACTATTTTGTTTTCTCTCCTGCAATCCGGTCTTTCTCTCTACTCAGTATTAATTTTATGATAAGTTAATAATTCAAAACGACTTATACCTGACTTTCCTTGTTTAAGTACCTCCCAGCCAGCTGGAAGTACAGGTAATGTGTTACATTCCATGTATACGCGCGCATTCGGAAGCAAATGTAATGAAACAACCTCCAGCAGTTCATGCCATTGCTGCCAGACATACGGCGGATCGAGAAATACTATGTTAAATTGCTGGTGATTATTTATGAGAAAACTGTGTGCTTCTGTACAGATAAGCTCTATCTGCCCAAAATTCAATTGCTGCACATTACTTTTTATTGCTGCCGCAACCTGACGATTTTTTTCTATCATAGTAACTTTGGCAGCATTTCGTGAGGCAGCCTCCAGCCCCATTACCCCACTACCAGCAAAAAGGTCCAGAACTGCCATTCCGGTTAAATCCTGTCCCAGCCAGTTAAACAATCGTTCACGCACGCTATCTGCAGTCGGACGCAGTCCTTCGGCTGCCGGAAATGTTAATTTACGTCCGCGATGAGTACCGCCAATAATGCGTACCTGATTGCGATGCTGATACTGTACTTTTGCCACGTATACTCACTCCGATAAAAAAAGACTTTCAGGCATTCTGAAAGTCTTGATACATCTAATTTTTTAAAGCAGCCTGATTTATTCTTTTGGTGCAGGTGGTTCAATCTGCTCGGTATAACCGCACTCTTTTTGCGGACACACTTTTTCAGTTCCATGCCGCTTAGTTGTTTTGATGGTCATTATTGGCCAGCCACACTGCGGACAGCTTTCTTTAACCGGCGGATTCCAGACAGCATAATCACAGTCCGGATAAGTATTACAACTGTAAAATAATTTACCATAACGGCTTTTACGCTCAATCAGATTGCCTTTATGACATTTAGGGCACTCAATACCAGTGTCTTTTGGCTTTTCAAGCGGTTCAATATATTTACATTTAGGATAATTGGAACAACCGATAAATTTGCCGTAACGTCCGCGTTTATATACCAGTTGTCCTTCACACTTCGGACAAACCCGCCCTTCTACAACTGTCGGTTCTTCCGCTGCCTTTGCTGCTTCCTCGGCTGTTTCATTAACATTGCGGGTGTAGTCACATTCCGGATAACCGCTGCATGCAATAAAACGCCCGCGCTTACCAAATTTAATTTGTAATTGGTGGGTACCGCATTTAGGACAGATTTCATCCAGATTTTCGGCAGTTAATTCTGCGCGGGGTATATCTTCCTTAGCTTTGATTTCTTTATCAAAGCCTTTCCAGAACTGCTGCATTACGGGTTTCCATTCCCGTTTACCGCCGGCTATATCATCCAGCTGATTTTCCAGTCTGGCAGTAAAGTTATAATCCACATACTGACCGAAATGTTCGGTCAGAAATTTATTAACCACTTCACCGGTATCAGTGGGCATAAAACGTTTCTGCTCCAGAGTAACATATTCCCGCTCTTTTAGTGTGGAAATAATACTGGCATAGGTTGATGGGCGACCAATACCATACTCTTCCAGTGCTTTGACCAGACTGGCTTCAGAATAACGTGGTGGCGGCTGGGTAAAATGCTGCTCGCCAAAAATCCTGTCAACCGGCAAACTGTCACCCTCATGTAGTTCCGGCAATTTTTTGGCATTCTCATCTTCTTCGCTGTCGTCCACACCCTCTTCATAGACACTGAGGAAACCGGCAAAAGTTTGTACCTGTCCGGTTACTCTGAAGATACCTTTACCCACAACAATATCAACACTGGTAGTATCAAAGCGTGCAGGCGCCATCTGACAGGCCACTGCCCGCTGCCATATCATCTGATACAAGCGAAACTGGTCGGCAGTCAGAAATGGTTTTACTGCTTCTGGCGTGCGATACACTGAGGTAGGACGAATAGCCTCATGCGCTTCCTGTGCATTTTTAGATTTGGTTTTGTATATTTTGGGCGATGAAGGTAAAAATTCATTACCGATTTTGTTGTCAATATAATGACGTATTTCTGTTACAGCTTCATCTGAGAGACTAACCGAATCGGTACGCATATACGTAATCAGACCCACAGCTCCTTGTCCGACATCCACACCTTCATATAACTGCTGTGCGGTACGCATGGTACGATCAGTTGTCATACTCAGCTTACGTACTGCTTCCTGCTGCATAGTCGAAGTGGTAAATGGAGCTGCAGGATTACGGCTGCGCTTTTTCTTTTCTACGTTAGATACATGTGCTGGCTGACCGGCCAAAGCTGAAACGATATCTTGCTGACGTTCTTCATCAGGAATGTCAAATTGTTCCAGCTTCTGCCCCTGCCAATGGGTTAGTTTAGCGGTAAATTTAGTACGTGCTTTATGGCTGTCAAGGTGTACAGTCCAGTATTCTTGTGCAGTAAACTCGCGGATTTCCTCTTCTCGTTCACAAATCATGCGTAATGCTGGGCTTTGTACTCTGCCAGCAGATAAACCACGACGAATTTTTTTCCACAATAAAGGTGACAGATTAAAACCTACCAGATAATCCAGTGCCCGCCTCGTCTGCTGCGCATCTACCAGCGTTTGTGACAATTCACGTGGATGGGCTACTGCATCCAGTACAGCTTTTTTGGTCACTTCATGAAACACTACCCGCTTTGGCTGCAAGTTTTTCAGACCGCGTTTGGATTTCAGTATTTCCTGCAAATGCCATGAGATGGCTTCACCTTCCCTATCCGGGTCGGTAGCCAGATACAATGCATCAGCCTCTTTAGCTGCAGCCACAATTGCATCGAGATGTTTGGCATTACGACTTACTAACTGGTATTTCATAGCAAAGTCATTTTCCGGATCCACTGCACCGCTTTTGGGAACCAGATCACGCACGTGACCGTAGGAAGCGAGAATTTCAAAATCGCTACCTAAATATTTCTTCAGCGTTTTCGCTTTAGATGGAGATTCAACAATCAACAGGTTTTTTGCCATTAGTTCAGGCTCACATTCGTAATTTAAATATTTGTGATATGTTGTTAGTCTGGATTATTCTAATAAATACATTTGAACAATGCAAAAAGCTTTCAGACACGCTGACTGAAAGCTTTCATGCAACTGTATCGCTTCAGTAACTTACTGCATGACGGCTTCACCATTGAGCGCAGCCATTAATTCATCACCTATCAGCACCGGTAATTCTGAGCGGTGTGCCCATAACACCAGTAAAGCTAATACTTTAGCATGATCCACCGTAATATCTTCGTAAGGTAAGTTCATCAGGGCATTGAGTACAAATTCACGCTGCTCAGGATTAAGAGCACCATTCTGCTCCAGAAAATGTACCAGTCCACGCACTTCAAGCGGAAGCGCATCGAGCTCTTCATTATTATAAATGCGTGATCCAGTGCTATTGCGTAACTTTTCTGCCGGAATTAATGGTTCAAAACGCAAATCGTCCAGACAGGATAAAGCGTCGCCGATTTCTTCATCATTAAAACCGACTTCTTCCAACAATACGCCTAAGTCTTTACGCGGTG
This sequence comes from Snodgrassella sp. ESL0304, assembly GCF_013344995.1. Lineage (NCBI taxonomy): Bacteria > Pseudomonadati > Pseudomonadota > Betaproteobacteria > Neisseriales > Neisseriaceae > Snodgrassella > Snodgrassella sp. ESL0304. Next base: position 75,429 of record NZ_JAAEDR010000006.1, on the reverse strand, counting down.
GAAATGCATCAACGTCTTGAAAGTGCTCAATCAAAAACGCTATTACATCAATCATTTGCTTTCCTCTCAAGATTTAATGCGTTGATAACAGCCGCCTGGCAGAGTGGTAATCCAGCCACCAAGCTCCAATGTCACGAGATGAGCATACACATCTGTAGCAGCCATGCCAAGTGCTGTAACTAACATATCCGGATGCATTATGCCGTAACCCAGTCCGTCCAGCACCTGCTGCTCCATCGGGTTAAGTATACAATCTGGTGAATGAACTGATAATGAATCTTCTGAACTATCAGTATTTGTAGATGATTTACTTATATCATCAGTTTGCAGATGAGGACGATTGCTATATGATTGCAAATCTTTTTTTTGCAAGAGGCGTGGACATTCCTGCAAAATATCTTCCAGATTTTCTACTAATTTGGCACCCTGTTTGATTAATGCGTGGCAGCCTTTACTTAAAGGGTTATCAATAGAACCCGGTATCGCCATAACTTCCCGCCCCATTTCTCCGGCCAGTCTTGCAGTAATCAATGAGCCCGATTCAGTTGCGGCTTCAACTACCAGCGTACCCTGACTAAGTGCAGCAATCAAGCGGTTACGTCGCGGAAAATTTCCCGGCGAAGGACGAGTACCCAAGGGAAATTCAGAAATAATACAGCCATGAGCTGCAATTTGTGTGGCTAAATTTTTGTTGCGTGCCGGATATACTCTGTCAATACCTGTACCCCAAACTGCCACTGTTGTACCGATTGCCTGCAAAGCACCCTGATGTGCTGCTGTATCTGCGCCACTAGCCATGCCTGAAACAATTGTTACACCTTTCCGTGCCAGTGCAGCTGCAAAATCATGTGTAATGCGCATGGCTTGTGGTGTTGCATGCCGACTACCAACAATTGATAAAGCAGGTTGATGCAAACACTGACTATCACCACGAACAAACAATAATGGAGGCGGTGTTAAACCCTTGGTTAGCATTGCCGGAAAATCATTATCTGCTAGTAGTAATAAACGTGCATCAGTATGCGCTTGCTCCCATTCTATAGCTGCTTCAGTTGCCTGCTTTGCTACATCACTATGCCAATACTTACTGATTTGCCGTTGACAAAAAGGCGATATTTCAGCAGCCGATGCACTAAGAGCATTTTGCGCGGAACCAAAATATTTAATTATGCGAAGAAAAGTTTCAGCACCTACAAACGGAGTCAATGCCAATTCAATCCAGGCTAGGCGTTCTTGCGTATCCATATTATATTTTTAATATTTATTACATTTTATTATGACAAAATTATTAAAAATAAACAATTTTTGTTTTTTATTATTAATTTACTTATGAACTAATCTTATTATTTATTTTGACCAATATTATAATATCATATTATAAATGTCTTTAACTATTTTGAATAATAATGAAAAATTATTCACTATAAAGTACTTTTTAATATCTGTCGGTTAAATGTTTAATCAATTTTTTCCTGAAACTATCAACAATTTAATTACTCTAAAAGTACACCAGTATTGAAAAAATCTTACCAATTTGCACTGCAACCATGTATTTGTCACCACGTAAAACAAAAAGTTTAATTTTATCTAATTTTAAATATTGGTAAAAAGATCTTAGTCACAAATTAAACTTTAATGGCTGAAAATTTCAATTATATGTCATAATGTTGTGATAATAAAACACCATTATCAATGATTAAAATACTATAAAGTGAATATATATTTCTTATCTATGAGCATGTCTGACAATAGCTCCTTTATTCAAATAATTCTTTTAATCCTGTAAAAAATTAAACCAAATAAATAATTTAAATATCCTCAATTTCAAGCCAGATTATGGCAACACTTTTATAATTAATTATACATATAATTGACTGTATTTATTAAAATTTAATCATCAATATAACTCACATTTATGTCAGCAATTTAAGCATATTAATATCTGAATATATATATATTCGTAATGAATATATATTGCGGTTTTACTGAAAAAATCAGATCAATTTCAATAACTCAAAATCAGATAAATTTGCGATGTACAATCTTACTAATTATTGATTAATATCATTTTTAATAAATAATTACATTTGTAAAATAAGATATTTGCATTACAATAAATTCCTAACAAAGGAGTGTACATATTTTGTTTAAAGACAATGAACTACTAAATAAAAACTTAGTTCCCATTAAAGTTATTTCCACCGGAACTGCTTTACCTCCAGATAGAATTGAGGCTGCAGATCTGGATAAAAAGCTGAACAAACCGGCAGGTTATACGCTGAAACGTTCCGGCATTCTTTATCGTTATCATGCTGACCATCATTTAAAGCAGGCTGATTTAGCGGCAGCAGCCATTAATGATGCGCTAACTCGTTGTAATATTTCAGCAGAATCAATTGATTTACTGATTTCAGCCTGTGCACTTCCTGTCCAGGCCTTACCGTATACAGCAGCACATATTTTAAAAGCCAGCACGTTATCCAAAACTATTGCTAACTTTGATGTTAATACCAGTTGTGTGAGTTTTATCAGTGCACTACAGGTAGCAGCAGGTCTGTTAAATACCGGAGCTTATAAGCGCATCGCTATTGTTTCGGCAGATTTAGCATCACGTGGTCTGAACTGGCAGGATGAAGAGTCGTCTTTAATCTTTGGAGACGGCGCTGCTTGTGCCATTGTCGAAAAGGGCGATGGTTGTAGTGGTATTCTTGCCTGTTTATTAGAAACACATACTGATGGCATTGATTTTTGTGAAATCAGCGGTGGCGGTAGCCGTCGGAATATTAAAACCGGCATGGATGAAAATGATTGTCTTTTCCGTATGCAAGGTAAACCACTATTCAGACTGGCATCTGCTTTGATTGAGCCATATTTAGCTCGTTTATTAAATCAGGCTAACTTAACTCTCTCTGATATAGCTACGGTTATTCCTCATCAAGCCAGCCATTTATCACTGGAACACATGCGTAAACGGCTTACTATTCCTAACGAATCGATAATTGATATTTATCATTTTCGAGGTAATCAGGTAGCCGCATCAATTCCCAGTGCATTGCATGAAGCGGTAATCACCAATCGTTTTAATCCGGGGAAACCAGCTATGCTAATAGGAACTGCTGCAGGGCTAACCCTAGGCGGGATGATTCTGCTGCCATGAAATTTTTAGTGACTGGCGCAACCAGTGGTTTGGGGCGCAATGCAGTAGAATGGTTACTGACACAAGGCCATCATGTTCATGCCACGGGTCGTAATCAAATAGCGGGAAAAGAACTGACAACACTTGGTGCAAAATTTACTGCACTGGACTTAGTTACCGCAACTGATACGGATTATCTTCAACTTCTTTCTGATTGTGATATTGTCTGGCATTGTGCAGCTTTATCTTCCCCATGGGGAAGATATGAATGGTTTTATCAGGCCAATACCGTTGTTACTGCACGTTTGGCTCAGCTTGCCGGAAAATCTCGCATTAAACGTTTTATTCATATATCAACACCTTCAATTTATTTTGATTTTCAATCTCATCAGAATATTACTGAAGATTATCTTGCTGAACATTTTGCAAATCATTATGCAAATACCAAATATGAAGCAGAAAAACGCATTCAGGAATGCGTAAAGCTTTATCCGGATACTGTTTATTTAATCTTAAGACCACGAGGCATTTTCGGCCCTCATGACAGAGTGATTATTCCCCGTATACTGGCAATATTAAACCGTACCGGAGGTATTTTATATTTGCCTGGGGGCGGTCAGGCTTTTGTAGATCTTACCTTTGTTCTTAACGTCGTTCATGCCTTGTACCTGGCGTCTGATAAGCAGAATATTCAGTCTGGTAATGCTTTTAATATTACCAATCAGCAACCCTGCAAACTTGATGATCTAATTCATTTATTATTAAAAGATCAGTTAAATCTTCACTACAAAATCCGCTCACTACCCTATAGATTATTATATGGCGCAGCTGCCTTGCTTGAGGGTATCGCATCATTGACAAATAAAGAACCGGCACTAACCCGTTACAGTGTCGGTACACTCTATTTTGATATGACTTTAAGTCAGAAAATGGCGATTGAACGTTTAGGTTATCAGCCTCTATATAATATGAACGAAAGTGTTCATCTGACAGCACAGTGGTTACAGCAAAGCGGGCATGTATAAATGGCCAGAATTACCCCGTTCAAAGCCGGATATTGTACTCATATTGCATGCATGGCCATGCGCGGAGCAGGTTTTAAGGTATGTCAGTTCCCGGCACGCGCCTGGCTTATAGAAGTAGATGGGTACCGCTGGCTATGGGACACTGGCTATGCTGACTATTTTAAGCAATATACACAAACAGGTATCTTTAAACTTTATCAGAAAACCACACCTGTCTATCTCAATAAAGGGGAATCTCTTAAAGAGCAATTTATTACCTTGGGTATTGATCTTGCAAGTATCCAAAACGTCATTATTTCACATTTTCATGGTGATCATATCGCCGGACTGAAAGATTTTACTCACAGCCATTTCATCTGTTCACAACAGGGCTGGAAAACACTCAAACCTTTACGCGGTTTTTTTGCGCTTAAACAAGGATTTGTACCTGACCTTATTCCGTCTGATTTTGAACAGCGGGTGAGTTTTGTAGAACATTTTGAAATTTGTCAGCTTGCTCCTGAACTTGCTCCTTTTACTCAGGGCTACATCTTGCCAAACAGTAAAGAACAAGTGATTTTAGTTCCTTTACCAGGCCATGCTGTCGGCCATATTGGTGCATTTATTTTAACTGATAAGGGCTGGACGCTGTTAGCCAGTGATGCTGCATGGGTCAAAGAAAATTATCAAGATTTAAGAAAGCCATCTCGCTTTGCCCAATTGATTATGGCTGATTCCAGAGCCTTTGAAAACACTCTTAATCAGCTCCATCAACTCTCTTATCATCCTGACGTGACCATTTATTTAAGCCATGAAGGTGAGGAATGAGGCTACTAAAAATACTTTGGTACTACTGGCGCACAAAACACTTAATATTTAAACAGCGCGCTGATCTTGAAGCATATCAAATTAAACAGCTAAAAAAATTTAAACAGCGTGTGTTAACCAAAAGCCCTTATTTCAGCCAATTCATTAATCAGCCGTTTGAATCATGGCCTTTAATGAATAAGCAGCTGATGATGGCACATTTTGATCAAATGAATATAGAGAATCTTACTTGTGATTCATTATTAGCCTTGGCTCAGCACAGCGAACAACAGCGTGATTTTAGTGCCAGAATGGGTAAATTCAGTGTGGGGTTATCCTCGGGAACATCAGGGCAACGTGGCCTATTTGTTGTGAGTCCGAGAGAGCAACAAATCTGGGCAGGCGGAATACTGGCAAAAATGTTACCTCGCGGATTACTGACTAAAGAACGGCTTGCATTATTTTTAAGAGCCGACAATCATCTCTATCACAGTACTAACAGCCATTGGTTAACTTTTCGTTTTTATGGTCTGTTTGATAATTTTCAACAACAGATCCAATCGCTTAATGAATATCAACCTACCATCATCGTGGCACCGGCACAAGTATTGCGTGCACTGGCAACAGAGAAGCTTAATGGCAGGCTGACAGTAAATCCGGTTCTGGTGATATCTGCTGCTGAAGTTCTTGAAGAGCAGGATAAACAAATTATCAAACAGGTCTTTAATCAGTTGGCTGAAGTTTATCAGGCTACCGAAGGCTTTCTTGCAGCTACCTGCCCGCTTGGTACGCTTCACTTGAATGAAGAGTTCATCTATATCGAACCGTGCTGGTTAGACGAAAATCGTTTTATACCGATTATTACTGATTTTACTCGTGAAACCCAACCCATTGTACGTTATCAGTTAGATGATATTTTAGTCCGGCGCCAAACTCCCTGCCTTTGTGGCCGGCAAGGGATGGCAATTTCACATATTGAAGGGCGATGCGATGATCAGCTATTACTCCCCGATCAGCAAGGAAATCCGTTAACTATTTTTGCTGACTATTGCAGTCGCGTGATTGCCAATAATTTACCATTAACCAGTGATTATCGTCTGATTCAGCATCAGGATAACAGTATTGAGCTGATTGCCTGCTGTTCACTCGCACACTTAAGCCAATGCCAACAGGCATTAACTGCACATTTTATTCAGCAAGGTGCCAATGTTACTCAGCTAAAGTGGAAACTCTTGTCTGTTACCACGATACCTGCCGAATTTTCGCAAAAAAGGCGGCGAATTATTCGCGAGCGAGGGGTTCAATGAAACACTTCTGGATGCGATGCGTTTATTTATTTACCAGTTGGGGGGTGGTCGGAATGGCTTATCATGGTTCAGCCAGTTTGCAACATGAACCGAGTTTACTTTCACCATCAATAATCGATAAATGGATTGAATTTACACCTCATGCTATCTGGGCTTATCTCTCATTTTTTTTAATTATTCCAATTTGCTTTTTTATTGCCCCTTATAAACGCCTAGGCTGGATGTCTGGCTGTTTTGTACTTAGCGGGATTCTGGCTGCTCTGTGTTACCTTATTTTTCCAACCACGATGATATATCCGGTCGATAACGGTAGTTCTGTCAGTTCATGGTTACTGGCAAAACTGATTGAAATTGATGATTCAGTAAACTGTTTTCCCTCATTGCATGTTACCTTAACATCTCTTGCTATCTGGGGTGCATTAAACAAGTTTCACCCTCTGCGCAATATAATTTTACTACTATGGGGAATGACTATAGTCTTATCGATCATCCAGCTTCGGCGACATCTCTTTATTGATTTTATTGGTGGCATTGTACTGGCGCTGATAGCGGGTTGGAGTGTGCGTTATGGATTTAAACGTTTGATTAAACGACCCTAGCCTTATAGGAACATGATAAAGTTTACTTTCATCTACATTTGCCGTTAGTGCAGTTAGGCTGAGCCACAACGATTTAATATTCGCAAAGATGTTTTGTCATTTATATATTGGTGTTAAAGCCAATTCTATCATTGCATAATGCTCTTTTTAATTTATTCACATAATATTTAAATTAAATAATTTTACAATTATGACAAATATATTAAATGAATATTCCCCCGTTTACAATAAGCTAATTAGCTTTTAAAAATATAATTCTTATCTAATATTCTTTATATATAAAACTATTAATTTATGATATAGGATTATCATTTATTTATAATGTAAATCTTTAGATTAAATTTATAATATATATTAATTTATGTTTATTTTTGTAAATTTAATATATATACTTAGTTTAGGAAATTTTATGATTCCTGATACTGATTAGATTTTCAGATAAGAATTAAAGGTATTGATATGCTAACGCCTCTTAAATTTAAAGATTTTCTGCATCCGCGTCCTGCTCCATCAGGCATAGATGTAGACTGTAAATTAAAACATTTTGCTATTATTACTTACGCGATTGATGCAGAGAGATTTGCAGGATTATTTCCATCACGTTTTCAGCTGGATAGTGTCATAATTAATGGTGAGCAAAAAGGCTTGTTATCAGTAGTACCTTTTATGGATGTTGATTTCACTTCAGCCGTTTATCCGTTTCCTGTTTTTACCATGGGGCAAACCAACTATAGAATTTATATTATAGATACCACTACTGGTGAACGCTGTGTCTGGTTTTTGGGCACAACTCTGGATTCCTGGACGATTATGGTACCCCGGAATGTATGGAAATTACCCTGGCATCGGGGCAAAATAAGTTTTAATTGTCACTTTGACCCACTTTCCAAATGTTACCAGCATTATGAAATGCATACACAGTCTGACTGGGCACCTGCACAGGTACAATTAAGCCAGCAGCCAGACCAACAATTTCATTTTCAGGGGTTTCCTGATAATGAAACTGCACTGGTATATCTGACTCATCCACTGGCCGGCTTCTACTACCGGCGTAATGGCAAATTGGGAACTTACCGTGTTTGGCATGATCGACTAGACGTAAAGCCGGCAAAACTTGAGTCAGCACAATTTGGCCTGTTAAGTAGAATGAATTTAGTTAATGAGGATGAACAGCAGCATCCCTACAGCGTTTTACTTCAGCCTATCAACGAATTTACCATCTATTTACCACCTACAGCGTTATAGATTTTATCAACAAAAATTATAATTTACTAATTGTATTGTTCTGCACATAGAAAATAGAAATAAGTACTTTGACAAATAGCAGAATATCGTCTGGCAGACAGAATTCAACGAAAACGACCAGATTTAATGGTTAGCCCCTGTTGAATTTTTGAAGCCAGACTATAATTTCGTAAAGCATGAGTTAATGCTACCGCTAAAGCATCCGCAGCATCAGCCTGAGGCGTACCCGAGAGTGACAGCATTTGCACCACCATATGCTGCACCTGCTCTTTAGCAGCTTTCCCCTTACCTACTACAGCCTGTTTGACCTGTAATGCAGTATATTCAAATACAGGCAGTTCTCCCAGGGTTAATGCTGCCAATACGGCTCCACGAGCCTGTCCCAGTACCAGTGTTGCAGCAGGATTAACATTGACAAAAACCTGTTCTACAGCAGTTTGCGTTGGCTGATAGGTTGTAATCACCTCACGTAAATTTTTAACAATTATACGGATACGCTCAGCTAATGGGGCACCTAAAGTCGTTTTAATACAACCGGAAGCCACATAAATATGCTGGCTACCGATGACATCAATAACTCCAAAGCCGGTAACTCGGCTGCCAGGATCAACGCCCAGAATTCGAATATGAGTTTGCTCTGTCGGCTGTTTTTGCATATTTTACTACTTAATCACTGAAAAACAAGGATTTATGCTGACCGGTTGTGACACTATCTTATAAAACGGATATTCGCTCTGCCAGCTGAGTAAATTATGTTACCGTATATTAATCATATCTGTTAGTGATTCATGATATTTTTTCAGCAAACCATTGATTTGCTTGTTGCAATCGCTCTACTGTACCTACATCCAGCCAATAGCCATCATAATACTCACCGCTCACCAGCCCGGTTTGCATAGCTGTACGCAACAAAGGTGCCAGTTTAGCCCGGGTATATCTTGGTATCTCATTAAAAAGAGCTGGATGATAAACACCTACACCACTGAAAGTAAATGCCGGGTTTTCTGGCTGTCGTTCAATAATATCCCCTTGGTCCGTCAGGCTAAAATCACCTTCTGGGTGATGTCCCGGATTATTAACCAGCCATAAATGTGCCAGCTTACCTGTTTGCTGTAACTTTTTACTAATCTTGAAAGCCTGTGCAAAATCAATATCGGTTAAGACATCTCCGTTTATAACCAGAAAAGGGGCATGACCCAATAAAGGTAAGGCTGTAGCAATCCCTCCGGCCGTTTCCAACCCACCCTCAGCTTCTGCTGAATAACGGATATCCACGCCATAAGCATGCCCTGAGCCTAAAGTATCTTCAATTTGTTGTCCAAGCCAGGCATGATTAATAATAATGTCATTAAATCCGGCTGCCTTTAACCGCCGTAAATGATGAGCAATTAAAGGTATACCACCAACATTCAGCAATGGTTTCGGACAAGTATCTGTCAGTGGACGCATTCGCTCACCGCGTCCGGCAGCAAGAATCATGGCTTTCATGGTGATTGATTATTCCGTAGTAAATCCAGTTAAAATTACAGGCTGATAGATCAAGCCGATAATATAACAGGCAAAGCATATTGCTTTGCCTGAATATTCGAAATCATAGCTGATTAATACATTTAATTAATTTAAATCAGATTCAAATCTGCCCCAGTATCAAAGATTGCCGCACCCTTTTCACCCTGTTCATACAGATTAATACGTAAACGTAAGTCATTGGGTGAATCAGACTGACGCAAGGCTTCGTCAAAATCAATAATACCATCGGCATATAACTGGAACAGACACTGATCGAAAGTTTGCATTCCATCATTGCCTGCTTTAGCCATCAGTTCTTTTATCTGCATTAATTCACCTTTGTAGATATAGTCCTGAACAGTAGCGGTATTAATAAGCAAGTCAACCACAGCACGACGGCCTTTACCATCTTTTTTCGAAGCCAGGCGCTGACCAATAATACATACCAGATTCAGTGCCAAATCCATCAATACTTGTTTATGCTGCTCTTCCGGATAAAAGTTCAGAATACGTTCAATAGCCTGATTTGCACTGCTGGCATGCAGAGTAAAAAAGCATAAGTGGCCAGTTTGAGCCAGCTTTAATGCATACTCCATGCTTTCATCACTGCGCACCTCCCCCACACAGACTACATCAGGAGCCTCACGCAGTGCACTTTGCATAGCATTATCCCAGTTCAGTGTATCTACGCCTACCTCGCGATGAGTAATAATGCTTTTCTTAGGTTTATGAACATATTCAATCGGATCTTCAATAGTCAGAATATGACCGGCAGAATTAGCATTGCGATAATCCAGCATAGCAGCCATAGTAGTGGATTTACCGCTACCGGTAGGACCGGCAAGAATAATCAGCCCGCGTTTTTTCATTACCAGCTCGTCCAGTACCGGTGGGAGAAAAAGGCTTTCAGTAGTTGGAATATCGGTGGTAATCCGGCGCAGAACCATACCTACCCGACCTTGTTCATGATAGGCATTTACCCTGAAGCGCACGCCGTTTTTAGCAATAATGGAATAATTCAGATCCAGTTCCTGGATAAACCGCTGACGTTGCGCCATGGTCATGGTTGACATAGCAATTTTGGCAGTTTCATCTGCAGTTAAAGGCTTAGTAGGCGCCGGTGTGATCTTACCATCTATTTTCCATGATGGCGGGAATCCGGGACTGATAAAGATATCAGCAGCATTTAAACGCACAGCTTCCACAGCCATTTTTTCCAGTACCGGATGGAGGTGGATGGTTTCCCGTTCGAGAGTAAGGGAAGCAGGAGAACTGGCAGAGGCAGCTGCACTGATATCTGGTGTATGTGAATCTGTCATTGTGCTTGTAGGTTTTGTCATTGTATTGATTTCAGAAGTAACAGAAGTCTTTGCAGGAATACGTTCTGCAACCGGTACAGATACAGCTTTTTCAGTTTGTGATACCGCTGTAACAGCAGATTTTGTCATATTTCTTGCAGTTGCTGTTGTGGCTGTTGTATTCGGTGCTGGTATTTGGTTTGCTGTCGTTACCGTAACCTCTTTTGCAACAACATTAGACTGCGGTTGTTCTGTTGTCACTGTGGATGTATTGGCAGCTGTACCGGAAGCAGAATTATCGGCAGCCCCGGTTGCTGCAGGATGTTGATAATGTTTAACCATATCTGCAAGTAAATCAGTCAAAGCGGACGACTCCTCAGCAGAACCTTTCAACGTACCCATATCAATACACTTTCCTATATAAAAACAACAAACAATTAGCCTACCAGCTGATCCGGACTTACTGCTTTGGCACGTGCAACATCTATACTAATACGGTTTTCACGCACTAATTGCTGTAAACACTGATCGAGTGTCTGCATTCCGAATTTCTGACCAGTTTGTAAAGTAGAGTTGATCTGAGCAATTTTGTTTTCTCGAATCAGGTTACGTACTGCCGGATTACTGATCATAATTTCATGTGCTGCCACACGGCCGTTACCATCTTTGGTTTTAAGCAGAGTCTGAGAAATCACTGCCTGCAAACTTTCTGATAGCATGGAGCGAACCATTTCTTTTTCACCTGCCGGGAATACATCCACAATACGGTCGACAGTTTTAGCAGCACCTGTGGTATGTAAAGTGCCGAATACCAAGTGACCTGTTTCGGCAGCAGTTAAGGCCAGACCAATCGTTTCAGGGTCACGCATTTCGCCTACCAGAATTACATCCGGATCTTCACGCAGTGCCGAACGCAGGGCATTGGCGAAACTATGAGTATGCTGATGCAGTTCACGCTGATTTACCAACGATTTTTTACTTTGATGGACAAACTCAATCGGGTCTTCAATTGTTAGAATATGACCGGCATCATTATTATTGATATAGTCGATCATTGCTGCCAGTGTAGTTGATTTACCGGAACCAGTAGGGCCGGTTACCAGTACCAGCCCGCGTGGCAGTTCTGCAATTTTCTGAAAAATTGCCGGAGCCCTCAGTTCTTCAAGTGTAAGAACTTTACTCGGAATGGTACGCATAACGGCTGCAGGACCGCGTTCAGTATTAAAGGCATTAACACGGAACCGCGATACATTGGGCAATTCGAACGAAAAGTCAGTTTCCAGGTTTTGCTGATATTCCTTGCGCTGATAATCGTTCATGATAGAAGCAATCATTTTGCCTACTTCTTCTGCACTCAGTTCAGGCAGATTGATACGACGGATATCACCATTAACGCGTATCATGGGAGGCAGACCAGCACTCAGATGCAAGTCGGAAGCTTTATTTTTAACGCCGAAGGCCAATAAATCGGTTATCTGCATATTTACTCCATTATGCTTGCCTGCATAATACAGGCACAAAATATGGTTCTTATTCTAATCAAGTTGTCGTATCTTTAAAATGAAAATATTTGTCACTATGCCAAAATTTTTACAAATATACTTAGATCTAATCAGAAAAATTGAAAAATACCATTAATTATGAAAAATACAGTCATCTTAATTCAACACTGGCAACAGGTACTGGCAAACATAAATGATGTCTGCCGGCAAACTGCGGCCCCACAGCCGGTACAGCTGATTGCTGTCAGTAAAACCTTTCCTATCAATGATATCGTTACTTTATATGAGGCTGGCCAACGCGATTTTGGTGAAAACTATATTCAGGAATTCAGCGAAAAAACCAGTCAGCTTGCTGAACTGGATATTGTCTGGCACATGATAGGGTATATTCAGTCAAATAAAAGCCGAATTGTGGCAGAACGGGCACACTGGGTACACACTATTGATCGTGAAAAAATTGCCCGGAGGCTGCATGAGCAGCGTCCTGAATGTTTACCACCACTCAATGTCTGCATTGAGGTGAATATTTCAGCAGAAAGCAATAAACATGGTATTAGTCCGGATAAAAGCGAATTACTGGCACTGGCTAATATCATCAGCGCATTACCTCGTCTTAAACTGCGCGGACTTATGTGTGTAGCCAAGGCCGGCAGCACAGACTCTGAATTACAGCAACAGTTTCAACAGATGCAAAACCTGTTACAGTACTTGCACCAGGTCGGCTTTGCAGTTGATGTATTATCAATGGGTATGAGCGCGGATTTAAGTATTGCTATAGCTTGCGGAGCTACTCATGTACGGGTAGGCAGTGCAATTTTCGGGCAGCGCAACTACACTCAGACAGAAAATAATTCTTAGAAATAAAATTATGCCGGTAAGGATTTCTTACCGGCAGCACAAAAATTATCATCATTATGATAAATATGTAAATCAATCAGGCTATTTTCTCAGCCTGAAAGCGATGTGCAGGATGAGCAATTTCTTCCTGAGCAGCGACCAACTGCAACTCATACTGCCGGCGTTTCAGAGTTTCCAGCATAACGCCGTATACTGCAGCAGTAGTATGCTCAAATGACTCCAGCAAGGTCTTACCGGACAGATAATCAGCCAGAAAAATACCACTGGTCATATCTCCCACACCTACCGGCTGCCGTTCACCAAAATCCACCAGTGGCCGGTGAATATGCCATGCTTCCTCAGCAGTGACCAGCAGCATTTCAAAACGGTCTGTCTGATAGCCGGCACGGCTCAAATGTTTCACCAGAACCACCCGCGGACCTTTATTGCATAAAGCACGACAGGCTGCAACTGCTTCCTCAACATTATGAATACGTTGTTTGTTGTTCAATTCTTCCAGCTCAAACAGATTCGGCGCAATCATATCACTCAGCGGCAAAGCCACATCACACAAAAATTCAGCTACACCACCTGCCACAATACAGCCTTTTTCCGGATGTCCCATTACCGGATCACAAAAATAAATGGCTTGCGGGTTAGCCTGTTTCACTTTTCTGACAATATCAGTAATCACATTGCCTTGCTCAGCTGAACCCATATAACCACTTAGTACAGCATCACAATTTTTTAATTCATCAATTGCAGCAATACCATCTGCAATATCCAGTAAATGTGCAGCCGGCATTACCATACCTTTCCATTGCTTGTACTGAGTATGGTTAGAAAACTGTACTGTATTTAATGGCCAGACATTGACACCTAACCGACGGATAGGAAAAACAGTAGCACTGTTACCTGCATGACCAAATACCACGTGAGACTGAATTGAAAGTATATTTTTCATAATAATGCCATTTACAATCCGATGAGTGCTTACCCGGCGGATTTCATAAAAACCTGATAATCAGCTAAACATGCTAAACGAAACTGATTATACTCAGATTATATTGGTTCGGATAAATCATTACTTATATCAACACCTCAGCCCGGAATCTTGCTTTTCATACCTGTATACACACTAATTACGACATAATTTGTCCGGATTTATCTCTAGCATTGCAAAAATAATACGATATAAAATTTATTTACAAAATACTCAGATATTCATCTAACAGTCAAACCTTGTATTTTATTTTTTCTCAATAATTATTATTAGTTTTATACATTTAGATTACATACTGCATATCATGACTTGAACAATACAGATTCAGATTGCAGAACATAAACCAATAGTTAAATTGAATTAAACTAAAAACAATTATTTTTTATCACTGAAATTAATTATAACCTTTAAATTACTCCAAAAGCATAAATATTTATATCTTCCGAATCTGATAATTGTAGTGAGCAGACAAAACTAATTTATAAACATTAATAACTAAAAAAGCCAGTTTTAAAACTGGCTTTTTTAGTTATTAAATTACCCGGTTCAGTAATCTCTGTTTATTTTCTATTAGAAATAAATTTAATATGCTAGTGAATCATGACTTAGTTGTCTTTATCGTCCAGAGCAGCTGCCTTTCTGACTAATTTTACAAATTCAGCGCGGTAGCCCTGCTTATCCTCACCTTTGGCATTATTTGCCCAGCTTGCAATCTGCTGATAAGATGTTTTAGACAATTCAGGATTATTACGCAATTTTTGTCCGTATGCAGCTACTGCGGCCATAAACCGTGTTTCTACTCCGGCTTTAGCAAAAGAACTGGCCAGAGCTTTCTTTTCTATAGGCAGGGAAGCCAGTTCACTATTTTCACCACGTGGTGCTTTCCAGCGTAATTTAAGAAAAGCAATTTCTTTATTGTTTGCATTTATAGCTGGTGCTGATTTTTTGTTCTGATAACGTAAAGGATCAATACTTGGTTTACCACCGGCCAGCGTCAGTTCATATAAAACCGTCAGCTTTTTCCCCGCACCAATATCACCTGCATCAACTTTATCATTATTAAAATCTTCCTGCTTTAACTGCCGTTTTTCATAACCAATCTGGCGATACTCGAGTACCTGAGCCGGGTTAAATTCGATCTGAGCTTTGACATCTTTAGCTACCGTCACCAAAGTGGCACTCATTTCCTCCTGCAATACCTTTTGCGCTTCTTCGAGACTATCGATATAGCTGTAATTACCATTACCTGCATCGGCAATCTGAACCATCATTGCATCATTGAAATTATTAGTACCAAAACCAAGTGTAGATAATGTTATACCCTTTTCTTTTTCTCTGCTGACAAATGCTTTCAGCTCTTCTGTGCTATTAATACCAACATTAAAATCACCATCAGTAGCCAGCAATATCCGATTGATTCCACCTTTTACTTTGCCCCGTTCAGCCATCTTGTAAGCCAGCTGCAGTCCTTCTCCGCCAGCGGTACTGCCCCTAGCTTCAAGTTTATTAATGGCAGCCATAATTTTGGCTTTATTACTACCAGAGGTAGATTCCAGCGCCACTCCGGCACTTCCGGCATAAGTAACAATAGAAACCTTATCTTGCGGACGCAGTTCATTTACCAGTAACTTTAATGACTGTTTAAGCAAATCCAGCCTGTCTTCACCATCCATCGAACCGGATGTATCTATCAGAAAAACAAGATTCGACGGCGGTAACTGATTAAAATTGACATCATTTGCCTTAATATTAACTCTTAACAGAACCTTATCTGTGTTCCATGGGCTGGGTGCCAGCTCATAACCGGCAGAAAAAGGAGAACCTGTTATTGACGTTAATTTCTCATTCGAAGCACTTGGAAAATAATTAATGAACTCTTCTACTCTTACCGCATCAGGATGCGGCATCCGACCTTGGGTGATAAACCGTCGGCTATTTGCATAACTGGCTGTATCCATATCCAGACTGAATGTACTGACAGGTTCAGTAGCCACCTGTTTTACCGGGTTATCAGAATAATTTTTATATTGCGCAGTATCCGGCTGCTGAGTTTCAAATACAGTCCTTGAGCCTGGACTCTGATAGTATGCCCCGCTGAATCCTATTCTGGAATCATACCCCTCGATGGATGAAGATATACTCCCTACCCCACGTACCTCATAGCCAGCAGACAAGCCCAGAAATTCCGATGACTTTTTTTCATGGCGATAATCTGATTGATTGCTGGTGCTATCCGTACTACTAACCCTATCCCTACTACTGGTGCCAGCCGTATTACAAGCACTCAGTATGCTGGTTAATAACACCATGATCAAACTACAAGAAGCTTTACGACCTATTGATTTTATTTTTAACATAAATATTCTTTATTTATCAGATAAAAATATATTATTAACATAATAGTCAAATTAACACCAGTACTTTTATTTGTTTTTTACCAGCTTTAAAATCAGCAGAATAAAATATTAATTAGTTAATATTCAGCTATTTAATCCGACGCTGCAACCAATGTTGACTTTATCCGTTACACATTGAACCTATAATTAAGCTAATATTGAATATAAGATTCTTTACAAATCAATATTGTATAAATTTATTTAATTTATACAATATTACGAATTAAGTTAATTATTTTTAATAAAATCAAAGGAAATCGTATGAATGTATATTTTCTTGGCGGTGGCAATATGACAACAGCGATTGTTGCCGGTATGACTCAGCAAGGTGGTTATGAGATAGAAGTAATTGACCGTAATCAGAATAAACGACACCATCTGAGCAACTGTTATCAGATACGTACCAGTGATAAATTAACTGAACTGGCAACTACAGATATCCTGATACTGGCAGTTAAACCGCAAGATATGCAACAGGCTACAGCCGGTATCCGGCTTAACGGTGCACTTGTATTAAGCATAGCTGCCGGCTTAACAATAAATACTTTAAGTCAGTTTCTGGATAATCATCAGCGTATTATCCGGATTATGCCCAATACCCCCTGCCAGATTGGTCAGGGAATCTCCGGTATGTATGCACCAGCAGACATATGTGAAGCAGACAAAACCGTTGCAGAAAATATCATGCGCACAACAGGCGAAGTAGTATGGCTGGAAGATGAAAACGGCATTAATCGTATCGCCGGTATCAGTGGCAGTGGTCCGGCCTATGTCTTCTATTTTCTTAATGCCCTGCAACAGGCTGCCATACAACAGGGTTTCAGCCCTGAAGAAGCTCACCGTCTGACACTTGGCACATTCAAAGGTGCTGTAAATCTGGCAGAACAATCTAGCACCGAATTTGCTCAACTACAAAAAAATGTAACATCTAAAGGTGGCACCACATTTGCTGCGACTTCAGTTTTTGACCAGCATCAGCTGACACAGGTTGTAATTGACGGTGTTGCTGCCAGTGTTGCGCGAGCAGAAGAAATGCAGCAACAACTTGCTCCTATTTAAAAGTTATTATTTTGATATAGAGTTACATTTTATTAAAAACTTCAGGCGTTTTTATGAAGTACATTAAAGAGTATATTTTTAACATATTCACTTATAATGTACTTCATTTATTGATATTTTATCTTGTTTATATTAAGTATTTAAAAATACTTCAATGTTAATCGACTAATCCAAATCTATATTTCTGGCTTTTACTTAACAATGATCTGTTTTACATATTTAATTTATTGGTTTTGATTAATTAGTAAAATTAAAATACTTTCTCTCTATGCAATTATTGGCACTGTATTAATCATCGATATAAATACATCAAATATATTAATCAGCAAAACAAATATACTCTTGCAAAGGGTACAAAATGAATAAAATAACAATACATGATTTGATTATTAAATATAGTTAAAGTAATCGGACATTTACTCGGAGTGCAGAAGAAAAAATTTTATTAGCTGCTACAGATATGCTTTAACAGTCAGAGCAAAATTCAAAAACCAAGAAAAGCTGCTCATATCATAGCACTGCAATTCAGATCAGATTTTTAGACTATGAATTCTGCCCACAATCAATGAATTGTATGATTACAGCGGTAAATCCGACTTTAAATAAAAAATCATATTTATCAAATATCATTATTTATCTCTTATATTGTATACAATATAATCTTAAGTCAGAATTTGTTCGTTCAAATTTTTCCATAATATAATCAGCCCGAATCTTTTTCTATAAAAAGAAAGTTCAATATCCGTCGGACATTAAAGGCAATATGTGATTAGTAAAACATTATTTTTATTAGCCAGTGCACTAAGTATTATATGCTGGGCCCGGCTTCTGTTACAGTGGGCTAAATTACCTTTTCTGCATCCTCTGGCTCAGTTTTGTGTACGCAGTACCAACTGGCTGGTACGCCCTCTGCGTAAAATTATACCGCCATTGTACCAATGGGATATTGCCTGCATTCTGGCTACTGTCATTATTTATTACCTGGCATGTACGCTAAATCTGTTTATCAGCCTTAGATGGGTATTACCGGATATTCGCACTATTGCAGCCAGTCTGGCTCTTTGCATTCTGTTTTCCCTGAAAGCACTGTGCTATGTATTATTCATCGGGCTGGTAATAAGAATGTTTTTAAGTCTGAGCAAACCTTATTCAGTACTGCTATTTACCTTGCAGCGTATTTATGCTCCATTAACCCGTCCGTTTGCCTTTATGCGTATTGGTAAATATGATTTTTCTGCGACAATTATTCTGCTTGTGCTCTGGCTTTGTCTCGAATGGTGGCTGCCGCAGGCAAGCAGTAAGATTTCACACTGGCTGATATTCGGATAATGTTGTCGAATGCAAAATTATTAATAAATTATAAAAACATGCTATTATGCCCGAACTTTTTTAACAGCCTGAAATCCAGTATCTGTTATTTTCAAATCCAGATTAAGCTGTCAGTTCCTGAGCTAATTGCTTAATCGAGCTATGCAAAAGAAAGACTGTACAATGGCCAAACTCACAGAACAAGACATCCAGGCCTGGAATGGCCCTGAAGAAGAATACATGAATGAAGAACACCAAGCTTTCTTCCGTGATTTGCTGTTAAAACTCCAGGATGAGCTGATTCATAATGCCAACAATACGGCCGGACATTTACAGGAGCAGGCTACTACGCCTGATCCTGCAGACCGCGCAACACTGGAAGAAGAATATGCATTAGAACTGCGCACCCGTGACCGTGAACGTAAGTTATTGAGTAAAATTCAGGCTTCATTGCGTCAACTAGACGAAGGCGATTATGGCTTTTGTCAGGATACCGGCGAACCTATCGGTCTGAAACGGCTACTCGCTCGCCCTACTGCAACTTTGTCGGTAGAAGCGCAGGAACGGCGTGAACGAATTAAAAAACAGTTTGTTGATTAATTTATCTGTTATGGATTAAAAACGCTTTCCTGCCGGAAAGCGTTTTTGCATTATTGCTACATATCATCATTGCGATAATGCATGTCTCACCGCTGATTTGCTTAAATATTAACTGCTGCTAATTATTTGAAATTAATTCAATAAAAATCATAAAATGTTGATATAACAGCGATGTACAGGTTAAGCATAAAAAGTACAATCCCGCGGTTGAATAGCCTCAGAGACAGTATTTTCCCTGCGCCAGCAAAGCTTTCACAGGTGCAAAATCCTGCCGATGCTGTGGCAGTACACCAAACTGCTGCAATGCAGCAAGATGTGCGGCTGTACCATAGCCTTTATGACGGGCAAAACCATACTGCGGATAACATTTATCCAGCTCATACATCTCTGCATCACGTGCCGTTTTGGCCAGAATAGAGGCGGCAGAAATAGCGGCTATTTTGAGATCGCCTTTAACTACTGCTTCTGCCGGCAACGTCATATCAGCAGGTATGCGATTGCCATCTATCCACACTTTAGCCGGCTGAATATGTAAACCGGCTACAGCACGAGCCATGGCACGCATAGTTGCAAACAGAATATTAAACTGGTGTATTTCTGCCACGTCTGCTGCAGCTACAGACCATGCAGTTGCCTGCTGCTTAATTAATATTGCCAGCTCATCACGCTTTTTCTCGGACAATTTTTTTGAATCAGTAAGACCGGGTAAATTATAATCTGCCGGTAAAATAACAGCTGCTGCATATACACTGCCAACTAACGGACCACGACCGGCTTCGTCTACACCGGCATGGCTGGGTAAAACCATCAGCTCTGTATTCATATTTGCCCCGTTGCATGCTGCAATACCGCCTGTGCAGACAGTTCATCAGTATTCAAACGCAGCTGCTGATGTAGTGCTGAAAAGTCTGCCTGCAAATCCTGTACTTCCTGTGGCGATTCGTACCAGTGAATCACAGCCTCTGCCAGTTTTTGTGGCGTTGCATTACTTTGCAGTAATTCAGGTACCACACCTCTGTCTAACAGAATATTAGGCAAACCAACATACGGCACTTTAATTTTATGTTTGACATATGCATAGGTTAAAGGTGAGATTTTATAGCTGATTACCATCGGGCATTGGCATAAAGCCACTTCGAGCGTGGCCGTACCGCTGGTAACCAGTACAACATCGGCTGCCTGACAGGCCATTTCTGCATGTGCAGACATTAAACGTATCGGCAATTTTTGCCATACCGGCTGAGCCAGGATATCCTGCATACGCTGCCGTGTTGCCGCCGTAGCCAGTGGTAGTAAAAACTGAGCCTGAGGATAACGCTGGTGAATAATTTCAGCAGCCTGTAAAAAAATCGGTGCCATGAAATCAATTTCACTGACCCGGCTGCCCGGCATTAAAACAAACACTGGAGCCTGTTCAGACAGTTTCAGCTGCTGCCTTTTCGCCTTTCTGTCAATAACCAGTGGCAAAGTCTGAGCAAGAGGATGCCCGACAAAACGTGCCCGTCCGCCTGCCTGCCGGTATAGTTCCGGTTCCATCGGAAACAGGCATAATACCTCGTCCACCTGTTTAACAATCTTTTTTACCCGTTTACGCCGCCATGCCCAGACAGACGGACTGACATAATGTACGGTAGCAATACCGGCCTGTTTTAAACTTTCGGCAACACCCAGATTGAAATCCGGTGCATCAATACCAACAAATACCTGTGGTCTGATTTGTTTCAGTGAACGAATCAGACCGCGGCGGATGGCCAGAATTTCCGGTAATTTTTTGACAACTTCAACAAAACCGCGTACTGCCAGTTTTTCCTGATCATAGAGACTTTGTATTCCGGCTGCCAGCATCCGCGGTCCGCCAATACCAACAAACTGTACCCGCGGATAACGTGCACGAATCGCATTCATCAAATGGGCACCCAGTAAATCACCAGATGCTTCGCCGGCACACAAGGCTATGGTTAAAATGGGAAGTTCAGTTGCAGCTTTATTCATAGCAGGATAGCAGTTTTATAAGCAACTATTATAGTAAGACGTAATAGATAGCAAGTTTAGCAGGCGATAGTGTATTCCCGAAGGGTATCATAAAAATTAAAAGCCCAAGCAAACGGCTTGGGCTTTTATATTGGGGTGGCTGATGGGGCTCGAACCCACGACAACTGGAATCACAATCCAGGGCTCTACCAACTGAGCTACAGCCACCATAAAACTTTTCAAACTTTGGTGCGCCCGACAGGAATCGAACCTGTAACCCCCGGCTTAGAAGGCCGGTGCTCTATCCGGTTGAGCTACGGGCGCGTACTCTCAAATCTATCCGGACAAGGATTCGGTCGATATGGTCGGGGTGGTGGGATTCGAACTCACGACCCTCTGCTCCCAAAGCAGATGCGCTAACCAGACTGCGCTACACCCCGACGAGAGAGGCGAACTATACAGCCCTGAAAAACTATCGTCAAGAGGTAAAGTAAATTTTTTTGCCATATTTTTGAAATATGGCTGATTTATATGAATGGCTATATATAAAAGCAGATGAAACCGCTTAAAAAAAATGCGACAATGCTATTTTTGTAAATATTAGCTGATAGTTACCTGCCATCGGCATAATCTTTTTCTCTGGAATTTTCTCATGACCGCTCAACTCATTGATGGTAAAAAAATTTCCCAACAAATCCTGCAAGAATTAACCATTCGTGTACAGCAGCGTCTGGATAATCAGCTACGCCGCCCCTGTCTGGCCGTGGTTCTGGTTGGTGAAGATCCGGCCAGTACAGTATATGTACGCAATAAAAAGCGTGCCTGTGAAACCATTGGCTTTGAATCCCGCAGTTACGAGCTGCCTGTACATACCACTGAAGCCGAATTACTGGCCTTGATTGACGAAATGAATGCAGATAATGGTATAGACGGAATTCTGGTGCAATTACCACTGCCTGCACATATTGACAGTCAGCAGGTACTGGAACGGATTGTGCCTCATAAAGATGTAGATGGTTTTCATCCGTATAATGTTGGCCGGCTGGCGGTAAAAATGCCATTAATGCGTCCGTGTACACCTAAAGGGGTAATGACATTACTGGATGCCTGTCAGGTACCAATCACCAGTAAAAAAGCTGTTGTAGTAGGCGCTTCAAATATTGTCGGCCGGCCGCAAGCATTAGAATTACTTCTGGCACGTGCGACTGTCACAATCTGTCATAGTGCCACCCGGAATCTGGCACAGGAAGTTGCTGCGGCTGATATTGTGGTTGTAGGCGTCGGCATTCCGAACTTTGTTAAAGGTGAATGGATTAAACCCGGGGCTGTAGTAATAGATGTGGGAATTAACCGTCTGGAAAACGGACAGTTATGTGGGGATGTAGAGTTTGATGCAGCCAGAGAACGTGCATCTATGATTACACCGGTACCGGGCGGAGTAGGCCCTATGACCATAGCTACCTTAATGGAAAACACATTGAAAGCAGCAGAAATTCACGATACAAAACAATCGTGATGCTATCGGTAAAGCTATATTGTGTATTGATTACACAATAATATCAGCCATCATACATAACAACAAACATGTTTGCTTGATAAAATAGACATACCAGTCTTCTGACCTGTACTTGATTATGATGCTGTAGAATGGCTGCCGGTTAAAATAGCTATCCTTATTTACAACCCTAATTGTGGTATTGACCTGATGTATCAATTTTTTCTGGACGCCTGTGCTGCTCTGCGCCTGCGCTTTTATCCCAAAACACATTATCGTTACAATCCATTAATCTTCGTTACCGTTTT
Source organism: Snodgrassella sp. ESL0304 (assembly GCF_013344995.1). Taxonomy (NCBI): domain Bacteria; kingdom Pseudomonadati; phylum Pseudomonadota; class Betaproteobacteria; order Neisseriales; family Neisseriaceae; genus Snodgrassella; species Snodgrassella sp. ESL0304. The sequence continues at coordinate 52,045 of NZ_JAAEDR010000006.1, read as the reverse complement.
ACTTGCGCTTGGTCTGATGAATATGGCCAATATGTCACAGATTCTGGGACGGCAAACCGGCATAACCATCTTTGTCATTGTATTAACGGTAGTGCGCTGGAGTGTTCTGAGCATGGCAATGGAGATCATTCTAGGCTATTACAATAAGCAGCCAGGACACTGGTATGGTTATGTACTGGCCACTGAGGTGCTGATCCTGCCTACACTGGCCACACTATACTGGCCACAGGTATTAGCTGCTCCGGGATCTTTATGGCTACTATGGACATTGATAGTACAGATCTTTGGCTTTGTTCGCATCAGTCAGCAAAATATATTTAAAGTATTTTTGGGATATATTATCTATTTCTTAATTACCTGTCTGGCCGGAGGCATACTGCTGTTGTTATTCAGCACCATGGGCTGGGTGGATATTAACAGCATGTCAGATGCATTCCGGCAAATGCTGGAAGCACAGTCAGCTGGAACAGGTATGCGCTGATACAGATGTGGAAACAGGCTGATTCAGCTATAATACATGATGTTTTTGGTACGGTTTAAACCATTTCGCCCTGTACATCCCAAATTTGCCTGATTGGTTTTGTTGATCTAAAAAGGAATAAGCATGACGTTAAAAGTTGCCATTAATGGTTATGGCCGTATTGGCCGCCAGATATTGCGTGCAATCTATGACTATAACTTGAGCAACCAGTTGGAAATTGTTGCGGTAAATGCCAGTGGTTCACTGGAAACCAGTGCACACCTGACAAAATTTGATACGGTTCATGGCCGTTTTGCCGCAGATGTTTCATCTGATAATGATGCTTTAATTATTAATGGCGACCGCATCCGTTTTTTTTCTACCCGTAACCCGGCAGAATTACCCTGGGGTGAACTGGGTATCGATCTGGTGCTGGAATGTACCGGTGCTTTTACTACCAAAGAAAAAGCCAGCATTCATTTACAAAGTGGTGCCAAAAAAGTTCTGATTTCCGCACCCGGCGGTGCCGATGTGGATGCCACCGTGGTATACGGAGTTAATCATCAGGTGTTAACACCGGAAATGACAGTAATATCCAATGGTTCTTGCACAACCAACTGTCTGGCACCGGTGGCAAAAGCCATTAACGACGAACTGGGAATGGTAAAAGGCTTAATGACAACCATTCATTCATTTACCAATGATCAGGTACTGACTGATGTTCGCCATAAAGATTTACGCCGTGCCCGCAGTGCTGTTGAAAATCTGATTCCGACCAAAACCGGAGCAGCCAAGGCTATCGGACTGGTATTACCGGAATTACAGGGTAAGTTTGATGGTTTTGCAGTACGTGTTCCCACAATTAATGTTTCACTGGTTGATTTAACGTTTGAAGCCGCCCGTAACACCAGTGTCGAAGAAGTTAATGCCATAGTTAAAGCAGCCAGTGAAGGCAGTATGAAACATATTCTGGGCTACAATACTCTGCCATTGGTTTCCACCGATTTTAATCATACAACTCAGGCTTCCATATTTGACAGTACATTAACTAAAGTTACCAATGGTAATATGGTAAAAGTACTGGCGTGGTACGACAATGAATGGGGCTTTAGCTGCCAGATGCTGAATACTGCACGTGCTATGTTTGGCATGGAAGTTACTCCACTCGCGTAACCCGTTTTACCAGCAGAAGTACAGGCTGTCTGAATCCGCTTATACAGGCTTCAGACAGCCTGTACCTATTGTGGCAAACAGAATCAGTACCTGTTTGCCATACAAATACCAGAACAAATTAAACCGAATTAATATTAATCTAGGCAATTTCTCTCTGACAGACAGCGCTGATATTTTTTCCGCTTCATTGAGGCACAAATTATGCTTAACTATCATTTGCAACCCCATTCTCTGACTCAGCATCTGTGGCAAGTACGCCTTAGTTTTACACAACTGGATAATCAGAATTTCAGTCTGAGTTTACCCAGCTGGGTACCCGGTAGTTACATGATTCGTGATTTTGCCCGTCATATTGTCACTTTATCGGCCAGTTGCAACAATACACCGGCATCAGCTGAACAGATAAATAAAAATACCTGGGCTTGCAACGGACAGGCAGGTAAATGGGAGATCACTTATCTGGTATATGCTTTCGATACTTCTGTGCGCGGCTCTTTTTTAAATACTGAACGAGGTTTCTTTGATGGTGCCTGTCTGTTTTTACGGCATAATCAGCGTGAACAGGAGAATTGCCAGTTAATCATTACCGGTCTGCCTGAAAACTGGGATATTGCCACTACCATGCCGCAAACATCACAGCCCCATGTTTATCAGGTGAATAATTACCGCTCTTTAATTGATTATCCGGTGGAAATGGGCTATTTGCTGCGTCTGTCATTCAGTGCAGGCGGCATTGAACATGAAATTGTTATCAGCGGCCATTTCTCGTCTTTCGATCAGCAGCGTCTGGTAGATGATGTAAGCAAAATATGTGCCAGTGAAATTGCTATGTTTGCCGCACCGGCACCGTTTGAACGCTACAGCTTTTTACTTTTTGTCGGAAATGGCATTTATGGCGGACTGGAACATAAATCTTCCTCTGCCCTCATGGCCGACCGGCATGATCTGCCGCAAAAAGACGGAAAAAATACCGACGCTTATATCACATTACTGGGTTTGTTCAGCCATGAATATTTTCATGCATGGAACGTAAAATCTATTATTCCTTCTGCATTTTTAAACAGCAAACTGGATGATGAAGCTTATACACAGCTGTTGTGGGCTTTTGAAGGTATCACTTCCTATTATGATGACTGGTTTCTGGTACGCAGCGGTGTGATTACACCAGAACAGTATCTGCAATTACTGGCCAAAACCATTACCCGTGTACAACAGGGCGCCGGCCGTTTAAAGCAAAGTCTGGCAGATTCCAGCTTTACTGCATGGACAAAATATTACAAACAGAATGAAAACAGTGCCAACAGTATTGTCAGCTATTACCAGAAAGGCGCACTGGCAGCCCTGTGTCTCGATCACTATATCCGCCGGCATACCGGCCAGCAAAAAAATCTGGATGATATTATGCGTGCCCTGTATCAGGACTGGCGTCAGCGGGGTATGGGTCTGGCTGAAAATGAATGGCTGAAAATAGCCCAGCAAGCTACCGGAACAGACTTAACTCAGGTTTATCGGCAATATATTATGACCACGGCAGACTTGCCTCTGGCAGAACAACTACAGCAGGCTGGTGTACAGCTTCACTGGGCTGCCCTGCCTCGCCAGCATGGTGGTGCATATGTTGAGCATTACTCCGCTGCCGAACAGCCCGGTGCAGATCTGGGTGCCCGCGTTCAGCCAGCCTCATTCGGCGTCAGCCTGCAACAAGTATTTAATCAAGGCAGTGCCGAGAATGCCGGTATGTGTGCCGGTGACCAGCTGATTGCTATTAATGATGAAATTATTACCGATTTTAATAAGCAGTGGGCACGTATTCATGTTGGTGAAACAGTACAGATACACTTCATCCGTGATGGTTTGCTGCGACAGACTACCTTACAGGCGCAGGCAGCATTAACAGATACTGCGCTGCTAAGTATTGATGATGTATTGCTGTTACAGCAATGGTTACAACCACAATCTTAAATTCAACCGCATATTTTTACCGTTATCTTTACAATGGTTTTAGAATGACAAAAATAGCGAACATTTTTTTATGGTGCTGCTTATGTTTAATCATTAGCAGCTGTCGATCCAATGATAATTCTAACCAGTTACCCGACAACTTTTATAAAGTATCTGACGATATATACCGGTCTGAACAACCTTCTTTAAAAGAGATTGAACAGCTTAATACGATAGGGATTAAAACGATAATTAATTTGCGTTTATGGCATAGTGATCGGGATAAACTGACCAATACCGGAATTGCTGAGGTTCGGATTAATATGCGGGCAGGTAAGGTTACTGATGAAAAAATAATTCAAATCCTTAAAGCCATCAAAAATTCGCCTAAACCGATATTAATTCATTGCTGGCATGGCAGTGACCGCACCGGAGTAGTTATCGCGATGTATCGGTTAATCTTTCAAAATTGGACTAAAAAACAGGTTATTGATGAATTAATGAAGCCTGAACTGGAACATCATTACAATGTTTACCCTAACATACAAAGGTATATTGAAGATGTTGATGTTGAAAAAATTCGTCAGGCTGTATTCGAATAATTCCGTGATGAAATAAATTAAAAGTATAGCATCAAATTAACAATCTGATTTGATAAAAAAATTCAAAGTGATATTGACTTTTATACTGGGAATATTGTGTATTCATGTCTGCCGATTTAAGTATAACTCTCATTCTGCCTGGTTTAATATGGCCGCATCAGGAAGCTGCGGTACCTGACTTACAGCTACCGGCACTGAATACCCTGCGGCAATGGAGCAAACATACATTACAAACCATAAACAGAAGTCAGTTATACCGGCAATATCTGTGGGAAGGTTCATGGGTGCAACAGGCTCAGCAGCAATTAAACCTAAACCCGGAATATTGCGGCTTTATTGTCACACCAATAAACCAGACAGCCGGCATGCATCAGCTTCAGTATCTTGACGGAAATGCTCTTGGTTTGAATCCAGAAGAGGCAAAAGCTTTCTGCGAAGTATTAAGCACATGGTTACAGCCAGATGGCTGGCGGTTTTCTCCGGTCAGACCCGATTTATGGCTAGTTACCACGCCACGGGTACTTGATTTTACCCTGTCATCTTTACTTGATTTGTCAGGTTGCATAGATGGTACCGCCAAACCTTCGGGTAAAGATGCAACCCTGATTCTGCAACAGCAAACTGAGCTGCAAATGTTGCTGCATCAGCATCCACTGAATCAGCAGCGCAGCACACGCGGTCTGCCCACGATTAATGGTTTATGGTTTGAAAAAGACCTTATTGGCACAGCAAAGCACGACACACTACTTTATACCAATAGTTCGTGGGCATTGCATGCGCATGAATTACCGGCAAATTACGCAGCATTAATAGATACTCTGTCTGATTCAGGCCAGCAGGAAATTGTATTGTTTAATGATAGTTTATGCTTACCAGTAAATCAGGGTGATGTTTATACCTATGCACAAATACTGCATCAATGGGAACAAGACTGGTGGCAACCTTTGCTGTCAGGATTAAAAAACAGACATATCAGCCAGCTGAATATCCGCTGTGAAGCCGGATTGCTTCAGATTCGCAAGCCCAGATTTCGTTTGTTCCGGCCTAAAACCCAACCTTTTACCGGATTAAATTTATGAAGCCGGCACATATTATTACCCGTTCAGTAGATACTGATGCTCTGCAAACTCTGCTTGCTCAGGGTGTTGATCCTCTGCTAGCCAAACTGTATGCAACACGGGCAGTTAAAAACAAAAGTGAAACTGAATACAATTTGTCTGCGCTGTTACCGTTTCAGAATTTGAAAAATATTCAGGCCGCCAGTGAGCGACTGGCTCAGGCAATTGAACGGCAGGAAAAAATTCTGATTGTTGCCGATTATGATGCAGACGGAGCCACAGCATGTGCCTTAGGGATACGCGGATTACAGGCAATGGGAGCGCAAACCGATTTTTTCGTCCCCAACCGCTTTGAACATGGTTATGGCTTAACTGAACAGATTGCTGAGCTTGCAGCTCAGGCAGGTACGAACCTGCTGCTTACCGTGGATAATGGTATCGCCAGTGTAGCCGGCGTACAACGCGCACAACAGCTAGGAATGGACGTCCTGATTACTGACCACCATCTGCCGGGTGAACAACTGCCTGAATGTATTATTGTTAATCCTAATCAGCCAGGTGATCAATTTCCCAGTAAAGCATTGGCTGGTGTGGGTGTGATGTTCTACGTACTAATGGCTTTGCGTTACCATCTGCGCCAGCAAAACTGGTTTAGTAAACATCCGGAACCCAATCTTGCTCAATGGCTTGATTTGGTGGCACTGGGCACCATCGCCGATGTGGTACCTCTCGATCAGAATAATCGCCTGCTGGTAGCTCAAGGGCTCAGACGAATTAAAGCTGATAAAATGCAAGCAGGAATTCGTGCCTTGTTTGCAGTGGCCAAACGCAATCCGCAACAGGCACATGCATTTGATCTGGGTTTTGCTATCGGACCCCGTCTGAATGCTGCCGGCAGACTGGATGATATGAGTCTGGGTATAGCCTGTCTGTTGAGCGATGATATGGAAAGTGCAACCGATCTGGCCGAACAACTGAATGATCTGAACCATGAACGTCGTCAGATTCAGCGCAGCATGCAGGATGAAGCTAATCTGCAACTGGCCGGCTTCAATACAGAAAACAGCTATAGCATCGTTGCTTATCATGATAACTGGCATCAGGGAGTAACCGGAATTTTAGCAGGCCGGTTACGCGAAACCTTTCATCGACCCAGTATTGTTTTTGCTCAGGCAGAAAATGGTACATTACGCGGCTCCGGCCGGTCTATTACCGGTTTACATCTGCGTGATGCACTGGATATGGTCAGTAAACGCCGGTCGGATATTATCCAGAAGTTTGGCGGACATGCTATGGCTGCAGGCTTAAGTATTTCCGAAATACATCTGGCAGCTTTCCAAAATGAATTTGAGGCAGTCTGCCGGCAACTCATCCGGCCGGCAGATTTAAACTATACGTACCAGACTGATGGTTCATTAGACAATCAATATCTGAACTTAGCCACAGCACAGCAATTGGCGGCTCTGGTATGGGGCCAGAATTTTCCTGAACCCCGTTTTTGCGATGAATTTAAAGTAATCAGACAACAAATAGTGGGTACCGGCCATATTAAAGCAGTGTTACACAAGAACAACTGTGAATATGAAGTTATGTTTTTCCGCTGTACAGCCACCTTACCGGAACATATTCGCGTGGTTTACCGGCTAATTGCCAACCAGTGGCACCAGCAAATGGAATTACAGTTATATGCAGATTACTGGGAAATTTGTAATTAAACCGATATATAGGCTGTTTAAATACACAAATTCACTTATAATTAGCACAATTAAACATTAACATGAATTTACTCTGGTCTTTTATCTGATACAGGTTAGAAAAAAGTGTGCTGTATGCAGTAATATTTCAGTCAAACCTGAACAGGTACAGTATTTACCAGAATGTAAACTCAGAAGTTATGGAGACGGGAATTAATTTGTATGAGTCTTGGACTGATCAGGGTTTTATATAAGCACCAGATTATTGACGCAGAAAAAGCAGAAAAACTGCGTCAGGAACTGGAACAGAAACGTCCGGTTATACCGGCATTACTACAATCTGGAGCCATCAATGCTGATAAACTGGCCAGCTTTCTGTCCGGTGTATTTGGTATTCCTTACCTGAATCTGGAGCCATATAACCAAAGTCTGGTACCGCTGGATTTAATTAATCTGAAAATAATGCAGCAATACATTTGCGTGCCGCTATTCAAGCGCGGTAATCGACTGTTTTTGGCTGTATCTGATCCTACATCAATTCAGCATTACCAGAAAATTGCCACAGATGCCGGCTGCGTACTGAATCTGGTTATAGTCCGCGATAGTCAGTTACGCCAATTACTGGAAAATCTTGGTCAGGAATCCACCAACCTTCTGGAAGATATGGATTCAATTGGTGACTCCAGTGCTGTAGAAAATAACGCCATGTCTGCAGATGACGAAGATGGCGAAAATGGACCAATTGCAAAATTTGTTTTTAAAATACTTGGAGATGCATTAAACAGCGGCGCATCAGATATCCATTTTGAATTTTATGAAGAAATGGCACGAGTACGCTTTCGCGTTGACGGACAGTTGCGTGAAGTGGTACGTATGCCACTGAATATTCGCAGCCAGATCGCTTCACGTATTAAAGTGATGGCCAAACTGGACATTTCTGAAAAACGTATTCCTCAGGACGGACGTATTCAGATTCAGTTCCGTAAAGGTGCCAAGCCAATTGATTTCCGTGTCAGCACACTGCCCACTCTGTTCGGGGAAAAAATCGTAATGCGTATCCTGAATTCGGATGCGGCTACTCTGAATATTGAACAACTTGGTTTTGAGCCATTTCAGAAAGAATTACTGCTTGAGGCCATCCACCGGCCATACGGTATGGTGCTGGTTACCGGCCCTACTGGTTCCGGTAAAACCGTATCACTGTATACCTGCCTTAATATTCTTAATACCGACAGTGTTAACATTTCCACTGCTGAAGACCCTGCGGAAATTAACCTGCCTGGTATTAATCAGGTAAATGTTAATGATAAACAAGGACTGACATTTGCTGCTGCGTTAAAATCATTTCTGCGCCAGGATCCGGATATCATTATGGTGGGGGAAATCCGAGATTTGGAAACCGCAGATATTGCCATTAAAGCTGCACAAACCGGCCATATGGTATTTTCAACTCTGCATACCAATAATGCCCCTGCTACATTATCCCGTATGCTGAATATGGGCGTTGCTCCGTTTAATATTGCCAGCTCAGTAAATCTGATTATGGCACAGCGTCTGGTGCGGCGTTTATGTACCTGCAAGGCACCGGCAGAGCGTCCGCCTGAATTTGCACTGAAAAAAGCAGGTTTTTCAGATGAAGATCTCGCCAAAGAATGGACATTCTACCGGCCGGTCGGCTGTGAAAGGTGTAAGGGCAAAGGCTATAAAGGACGTGCCGGCGTATATGAAGTTATGCCGGTCAGTGATGAAATGCAACGTATTATCATGAATAATGGTAATGAAGTAGATATCAGCACTCAGGCGCTCAAGGAAGGTCTGGTCGATTTACGCCATGCCGGTTTACTGAAAGTGATGGAAGGCATTACGTCTCTGGACGAGATTCTTGCAAGCACTAATGATTAAAACTGATTGTTCGCCTATACAATTAAGTCAATACTGTGAGAGAACACTATGAATAAACCCGTAGCAGTATCCAAAACCAAATCTTCCGGTACCAGTTTCAGTTTTGAAGGCAAAAACCTTAAAACTGAACAGATTGTACGCGGAGAAGTTGTCGCAAAAGACGAGGCTGATGCACGCGCCAAGCTAACCCGGCGTCAAATTCGTGTAATACAGATTGCCAAGGTCAAAAAACAGCGCCAAAAGAAAATCAGTCAGGCAGATATTACCGTCTTTACCCGACAATTATCCACCATGATGAAATCTGGTCTGCCTATGATGCAGGCTTTCGATATTGCAGCCAAAGGGCATTCTAACCCGGCAATGACCCAGCTACTGTTGCAAATCCGCTCTGATGTTGAGCAAGGTACATCTCTGGCAGAGTCTTTTTCTAAACATCCGAAATATTTCGATCATTTTTACTGTAATCTGGTGCATGCGGGTGAAGCCGGTGGTGTACTAGAGGCTATTCTTGACAAGCTGTCGGTATATAAAGAAAAAACTCAGGGTATCAAGAAAAAAGTTAAAAGTGCCTTGACCTACCCAGCTGTGGTAGTAGTCGTAGCAATCGCACTGGTAATCGTCATGATGATGTTCGTATTACCTTCATTTGGTAAAGTTTACGAGAGTATGGGCGTACCATTACCTGGTTTGACTCAGTTCATGATGAATATTTCCAATTTCTTTGTACATTACGGCATATTTGTCATCATTGCACTGATAGGTGGTGTAATTGGCTTATTTAAGTGGTATCAGAACTCAGATGATCTGAAAAAACGTTTTGATTATATGCTGTTAAAAATGCCTATTTTTGGCCAAATCGTTCGTAAAGCCACCATTGCACGCTGGTCTCGTACAACAGCAACTCTATTTGCAGCAGGCGTACCATTGGTAGAAGTTCTTGATTCAGTTGCCGGAGCTTCCGGTAATATTCGCTATGAAGAAGCTACTCAGGAAATCCGTGCCAAAGTTAATCAGGGTATTTCTCTTACCTCAGCCATGCAGGCAACAGAGTTGTTTCCGAACATGGTGATGCAAATGGCTTCAATCGGTGAAGAATCAGGTTCTTTGGATGACATGCTCAATAAAGCCGCAGAATTCTATGAAGAAGATGTAGATACTGCCGTTGCACAACTGTCTTCATTGATGGAACCGATTATTATGGTTGTACTTGGTGGTATTGTCGGGATAATTCTGGTTGCCATGTATTTACCGCTATTTAATATCGGTAATGCTGTAGGTTAATACCTGATGTTAACTGATACTCTGTTTTTTAGCGTCATTGCATTAATATCGGGATGTGCTGTTGGCAGTTTTCTGAATGTAGTGATCTATCGTTTACCCATTATGATGGAACGAAGCTGGCAGGCAGAAGCACGAATGGCATTGCAACTGCCTGCAGAACACACCAGTCACTTTAATCTCTGTGTTCCGCATTCAGCCTGCCCGCACTGTCAGCATAAAATCCGCTGGTGGCAGAATATACCTCTTGTCAGTTATATACTGCTACGCGGACGCTGTGCTTCATGTTCAGCATCCATCAGCCCGCGCTATTTTTGCGTGGAATTATTAACCGGTATTGCATTTGCTGCAGTAGTCTGGCGTTATGATGTCACACCTGTTGCTGCGGGCGGTCTGATACTGACTGCCGCACTGATTGCACTGACCTTTATAGATGCCGAAACCCAGCTGTTACCTGACCAAATCACCTTACCTCTACTCTGGCTGGGTTTACTGTTTAACTGGTATTGTGAATTTGTTCCCTTAGCTTCTGCTGTCTGGGGTGCTGCATTAGGCTATCTGAGCTTGTGGTCACTTTTCTGGTTATTCAAACTACTAACCGGTAAAGATGGTATGGGTTATGGTGATTTTAAACTACTGGCTGCCCTTGGTGCGTGGATGGGTGCTTCTGCATTGCCTTTAATTGTATTTATGGCAGCAATTGTCGGTATTATTGCTTCACTTATTCTCAGAGTTGCCCGCAGCCAGCCTATGGCTTTTGGTCCGGCACTGGCCATTGCAGGCTGGATTGTGTGGATGACAAACAGTCAGATTAATCAGTTGATTCACTGGTGGCTGCGTCTTTCCGGGTTTAGTACATGACGTTCTGGATAGGTCTGTCCGGTGGCATAGGTAGTGGAAAATCTGCCGTAGCAAGCTGTTTTACTGCTCTGGGCATACCAGTACTGAATGCAGATGAAATCGCACACCAGCTTACTGCTCCTGGTGGTCTGGCTTTACCTGAAATCCGCAGACAGTGCGGGAATAATCTGTTTCTTACTGACGGCAGTCTGGATCGGCCAAAGCTGCGTAATTGGGTGTTTGCCGATTCACAGAATCGTATTCTGCTGGAAAATATTCTCCATCCGTTAATTCTGCAAAGTCTTCAGCAAGCAAAACAGCAAATCGTTTTGAATCAGCATTATGGAATTATTGAAATTCCTTTACTGGCAGAAAAACCGGAATTTCAACAACTGGTACAACGTATACTCATTATCGAAGCACCGGTTAACATATGTATTCAAAGAGTTCGGCAGCGCAGTAATCTGGACGAATCAACAATCCGTGCTATCATGGCGCAGCAGGCTGACAGCAATAGCCGGAAAGCCATTGCCGATGACATCGTTATCAACGATGGCAACTGGCAGGAACTTAACTGGAAAGTTATCCAGCTGCATCATTTCTATCAAGCTCTAACACCAGCCAAGTTATGACAGATATTATCCATTTCGAACATCCTTTGTCTGAGCGCGTCCGTAATTTCCTGCGCATAGCACATCTGTTCAAACACTTCCATGAAGTAGTGATACGCAGTGAAATCTGGGCACATCATTGTGCATTATTCTCACTATTCGAAATCATGGAAGCAGCAGCACGTGCCGAATTGAAACTGGATATTCTGCAAGAACTGGAACGACAAAAAAGTCTGGCCAGACAACGTGGTGAAGAAGGTAAAAATGTCCTGGTAGATATACAAACTGCAATTACAAATCTGCAAAGCGTTCAGCAAAAATTCGGACAGCATTTGCGCGAAAATGAATGGCTGATGGCAATCAAGCAGCGCATGTTCGTACCCGGCGGCACCAGCCCGTATGATTTGCCTTCCTATTATTACTGGCAGCAAAAAAAGCCGGCAGAACGTGAATTACAGTTACGCCAGTGGATCCAGAGTCTGTTACCTACTTATGAAGCCATCAAACTGCTACTGGAAATTCTGCGTCAAAACAGTCTGTCTGTAGACTGTCTGGCAACAAGCGGAAGTTATCAGCATAACAGTCTTGGACAGAACATTCACCTACTGGGTATTAATGTTTCCCAGAATGCCACTGCACTGCCAGAAGTATCTGCTAATAAATATTTTACCCATATTCGCTTTTTACAGGCATCACAACAACAGGCACGTGGCCAGGTTTTAACCACTGATATACCATTTACTCTGGTCATGTGCAGCTTTGATCCGGTAATCAAATAATGACTGAAAAAATCACCACTGTTATTTGCCCGATATGCGGGAAAAATGTTGACTGGACTCCGTCCAGCCGCTTTCGTCCGTTCTGTTCAGAGCGTTGCAAAATGATTGATCTGGGAGCATGGGCTAGTGAAAATTATAATCTGCCAGCCGATGAAGATCAGCCGCTAAGTGAAGAAATAACATCATTAAAGCATTGATAAACAGCGGCAAATATTACTTATAACCTCACAAATATTCAATTTTATGACTTCCCCTGCTCTTTGTATTAAACAAGCAGTAAAAACCTATGCTAATGGTTTTACTGCTTTAAAAGGTGTCAGCTTTAGCGTCCAGCCCGGTGAGTTTTTTGGTTTACTCGGCCCTAACGGTGCCGGCAAAACTACTCTCATTTCCGCAATGGCCGGACTAAGCCGCCTGACTTCCGGACAAATCAGCATTTGTGGTCATGATGTACAACTGGAAGCAAACACTACCCGTAAACTTCTGGGTGTCGTTCCGCAGGAACTGGTTTTCGATCCTTTTTTTAATGTACGTGAAGCACTGAAGTTTCAGTCCGGCTATTTTGGTCTGCGTAATAACGATGACTGGATAGATGAAATTATCGCCGGTCTCGGACTGACAGATAAAGCCGATACAAACACACGTAATCTGTCTGGCGGGATGAAACGCCGTGTTATGGTTGCTCTGGCTTTAGTACACCGGCCGCCTGTTATCGTACTGGACGAACCCACAGCCGGAGTAGACGTAGAATTACGTCAGAATCTGTGGCAGTTTATTACCCGGCTGAATACAGACGGCCATACCATTATTCTAACCACACATTATCTGGAAGAAGCACAATCATTATGCAATCGCATCGCCATGCTGAAACATGGCGAAATTGTTGCACTGGACAGCACACGCAACTTACTGGATACCGAAACAGAATTACGGCTGGCATTAACTACAGATCAAACATTACCGGATAATTTACGTCATTATCTGATTAAAGAAGATGATAATAACCATTATCTGCTCAAACTCGCTGACTACAACCAGCTAACAGCCTTATTACAAATTCTGCAGACTCAGAGAATTAACGTTATCAATCTGAATATTCTGGAAAACGATCTGGAAAACGTCTTTCTGCGCCTGACCAGTGACCATGCGAAAGGCACAAAATGAATACAATTGGTTGCTACACCCTTTTTAAAAAAGAAGTATTGCGATTCTGGAAAGTAGGTTTTCAAACTTTATCTGCTCCTATCCTCACCGCCTTGCTGTATCAGCTGATATTTGCTCATGTAATGCAGGGGCGTCCTGATATATTACCGGGAGTCAGTTACAATGTATTTCTGATACCGGGCCTGGCTATGATGTCCATGCTGCAAAATGCTTTTGCCAACTCATCTTCCAGCCTGATTCAGTCACGGATTACCGGTAATCTGATATTTATTCTGTTGCCGCCATTGGGTACCATTGCTTTTTTTTGCGCTTATGTCGGCGCTTCCATCCTGCGCGGACTGATGGTAGGTATTGGAGTCATAGCAGTAACGGCTTTTTTCGGATTATCCATGCCACATCATATCGGCTGGATAATAACATTTGCTTTGCTCGGATGTGCCATTATGGGTATGTTTGGCTTACTTGCCGGCATTGTTGCAGAAAAATTTGATCAACTGGCCGCTTTTCAGAACTTTCTTATCATGCCTTTAACATTTCTGTCTGGTGTATTCTATTCCATCAACAGTCTGCCTGAATTCTGGCGCTCACTCAGCCATTTCAATCCGGTTTTTTATATGATTGACGGCTTCCGTTTTGGTTTTTTCGGTCAGAGTGATGCCTCTCCCTGGCTTGCACTAACGGTAGTCGGCAGCTTTGCTATCGTTTTGTGTATTCTTGTCTGCGGCATCCTGAAATCAGGCTGGAAATTACGCAATTAGACATAGCAAAACGCTATAATAGCGGCCTTACTAATAACTATTCCGGAGCCCGTTATGTTAACACCAGAAGAAGTTAAAACCATGATTGCAAACCTTCTGCCCTGTGAATATCTTGAGGTTGAAGGCGATGGTCATCATTTCTTTGCCCGGATTGTATCCAGTGCCTTTAACGGAAAAAACCGGCTGGCACGCCATCGTATGATTAAAGACGGGCTAGCGCAGCAGATTGCCAGTAATGAATTACATGCACTATCCATTACCACTGCCGCCACTCCTGACGAATGGGCTGTCAAACAGCATTAATCCGGCAAACAGACACTATTGCCATAATTGAGAATCCATATGGAAAAATTAAAAATCCGTGCTAACGGCGCATTACACGGTGAAATTGTTATTTCCGGCGCTAAAAATGCCGCTTTACCTTTGTTATGTGCCTCCTTACTGACTCGTGATACCCTGCATCTGACCAATGTGCCCATGCTTCGTGATGTTAAAACCACCCAAAAACTGTTACAGGGCATGGGAGCACGTGTACTTACAGATAATATTCAGGAATTTGAAATAAACTGTAACAGTATCAATAATACCTGTGCACCATACGACCTGGTTAAAACCATGCGTGCATCTATTCTGGTACTGGGTCCCACACTGGCACACTTTGGTGAGGCTCAGGTCAGCCTGCCCGGAGGCTGTGCCATCGGATCGAGACCAGTAGACCAGCATCTCAAAGGGCTTGAAGCCATGGGAGCAGAAATCAGTATTGAGCATGGTTATGTCAAAGCCCGGGCAAAACGTCTGCAAGGTGCACATATTGTTATGGATATGGTTACTGTAACCGGCACAGAAAATCTGTTAATGGCAGCAACACTGGCAAACGGAACGACTATTCTGGAAAATGCTGCCATGGAACCGGAAGTTACCGATCTTGCCGATTGTCTGGTTAAAATGGGTGCCAATATTCAGGGAATAGGTACACCTACTCTTACCATTACCGGTGTAGAAAAGTTACACGGATGCAGTCACCGTGTCGTTCCCGACCGCATAGAAGCCGGAACTTTTTTGTGTGCAGTGGCTATGACCGGTGGCAAAGTCGTTCTTAAACATGCCGCACCTAAAACCATGCAGGCCATTCTGGAAAAACTGAGTGAAGCCGGCGCAATTATTGAAGCCGGTGACGACTGGATCAGCATCGACATGCAACAGCGTCCTAAAGCTATCGATATCCGCACCCTGCCCTATCCGGCATTTCCTACCGATATGCAGGCACAGTTTATGGTAATGAATAGTATTGCCAGCGGTAACAGTAAAGTAGTGGAAACCATTTTTGAAAACCGTTTTATGCATGTACCCGAACTTAATCGCATGGGTGCCCGGATATCAGCTGAAGGTAATACTGCAATTGTGGAAGGTGTGGAACAATTATCTGGTACAACTGTTATGGCTACCGATTTACGCGCTTCTGCCAGTCTGGTACTTGCCGGTCTGGTAGCCAGTGGTGAAACTACTGTTGAACGTATTTATCATCTTGATCGCGGCTATGAAAATATAGAACAGAAGCTAGGCGGAGTAGGCGCAATTATTGAACGCATTAATGACCACTAATTGATATATATCAAACAGAGCTATTTAGAAATTTCTAAATAGCTCTGTTTATTTATATTTATACTTTAGAAACATTGAATTAATAAATCTAATAAATTAATATAAAAATAATATTTTAAATTTTATAAATTTAATTTAACTTATAAAAATATACTTCAATTGAAATTTGAAATGCAATTTTAAATAAATTATATCCTGTACTTTCAAAATACCTAAATATAAAAAAAATTTTACATTTTTTATAAAAATAACATAAGCATTAGATTTATATAAAAAAAATATATATAATGAATTTTATATGTAAATTAAAGTTATTTATTTGTAACATATATAAATAATTTTGTTAATTTTATTTATTCTGCTTTCGCAATACCGTATATATTTTTCAACCACCTGAGACATGTCTTATGGAAAACTTTAATAAAAATTCCGAACAATCATTTAATCTTTCTGATAATGAAATTAATTCATTATGGAATGAAATTAAAACTTGTTTTCAGCCTGATAAACCTACAATTATTTCTAATACTCTGAAAAATACTATTAATGAATATATAAAATATACGTATGATGAAACTGAATTATCAGACGTACAGCGTCAGCAACTTGTCGAAATAGTAAGTAACAATTTTGAGAAAAATATAAATCTTGCTAAAGCTCAATATTATGCAAATCAGGTTGCTAAATATAAGTCAGAAAATAATGAAAGTAATGAATATACTAAAGCTTTAGCAAATCAGAATGCCTATCAGCAAATGGCTATGAATAGCAGCCAAAAAGTTATAGACGGCTTGAATAATTTTACCTCAAAAGGATTACTTTCTAAAGATATCGGTACTCAGGCTCTTAATACTTTAGAACCATCGCTTGACAATATTTATAATCAAATGAAACCAACATATATTCCTGATGATATAGGCAGCTATGGCATCAAAGATAGTATGGGTATGTTAGGTTCTCTATTTAAAATAGCTAAAATGGGAAAGGCTCTTTACAGTAATGATGCAAATCAAATTGCCAAAACAGGAGTATCGATCCTAGGCTCAATGGCTGCAGCAGCTGCTGCTGGGGCTATTGCAGCAGCTGCTGGAGCCTCAGCTCCGGCAGTTATAGCAGCAGGTGTAGGTTTTGGAGTGGGTATGGGAATAAACTGGTTATGGGATTATTTTAATGTAGGAGAGAAACTTGGACTTGACCCCAATGAACCTGCATTTGATCCCTTTTTCGGTTTTGTATACGATAAAACAGGCTGGAATGGTGATTTACCTAATTTTGGTGATTGGCAACATTTAAATCGGGATGGGAAATACCATCTCTATGATCCGCTGGTATTAGACTTAGACGGTGATGGAATTGAAACTGTTGCTGCTGGTGGTTTTAAAGGTGCTATGTTTGACCATGATAAAAGTGGTATACAGACAGCGACCGGCTGGGTTAAACCTGATGATGGTTTTCTGGTAGTTGATCGTAATGGTGATGGAATTATTAATGACGGTAGTGAACTTTTTGGCGACGGAACTATTCTTTCAGATGGCTCAAAAGCCACTAATGGTTATCAAGCATTAAGTGAGTTTGATAGTAATGGCGATGGTATCATTAACGATGAAGATGTCAACTTTAATCAGCTGAAAGTTTGGCGCGATTTAAATCAGGATGGCATTAGTCAGGAAAATGAATTATTTACATTAAAAGAACTGGGAATAAAATCACTCAAATTACAATATGAAGACACTAATACTGCACTTGGAAATGGCAATATATTAGCCCAAAAAGGCAGTTACGAAACCATAGATGGTACTGAACGTACTATGGGTGATCTCAATTTCATGTATGATAGTTTATATAGTAAATTTACTAATCATATAGATTTAACTCAAGAGCAGATGCAATCAGCTAATCTTAGAGGTATTGGACGATTACGTGATCTAAGGGAAGCAGCAGCATTATCAAAAGATTTAGCATCAGTTCTTGAGCAATATTCAAAGGCTAAAACCAAAGAAGAACAATTAAAATTACTGGATTCACTAATAATTGAATGGGCAAAAACAGACCCTGCTTTTGATATCAATAAAAGTATAGCATTAAGTGAAGATTGGGTGATAACCAGCGGAGAAGGCATTGGACTTACCCCCGGGCAGGTAAATCGCGGTCAACATACACCGAGTAATGAATGGATTGCCAGCTTTCAGGAATTGACCAAGAAAGTAAATATTTTAAATACTTATACAGGTCAAACTTCTTCAAAATTCTATGCCTTAACTGAAACTGACCAGCAAAATTTATTGAATGCTATCAGATCAAGTTATGACAATATGGCGCAAGGAATTTATGAAGGGTTATTATTTCAGACAAGATTAAAACAATATATTACACAGATTGATTATTTTAAACAGGATAGTCAGTATATTGCAGACTATAGCGGTGTTGCTACTCAGTTTGATAAAGTATTTCAAGAAAATCCATTAACTGCATTTAATGATTTAATAGAATTATTTGCATACAAGCCAGAGATACGTAATGAATGGGTTGAAAGTAATTCAATATTTGCACAATATATACAATATGCCGAAATAAATAATTTAACAACAGACTGGTTTAATCAAATTGATCAAAAAACATTATTAAAAGCTGGAATATACATTGGATCGAATAATGATGACATCATTAGAAATAATAATATTATATTTGGAATGGATGGTAATGATTCCATAATTGGTAATAACTCTAATAATATCCTGTTTGGCGGTAATGGCAACGATTATCTGGAAGGTGGTAAGGGAAACGATATTTATATATTTTCCAAAGGTCATGGACAGGACAGAATTTATGATATTGAGGGTGCTTCTGATACCATCCAGTTTACCGATGTTAATTCTGACGAAGTCAAATTCCGCAAAGATAACTATGATTTAATTATCTATGGTTATAACGAAGGAGATTCTATCCGCGTCACCGACTTCTTCTATAGTGACACTTACGCCATCGAGAATTTTGTCTTTAAAGACAAATCCTTCACTCTGGATGATTTACGTAAAGAAGGTATGGTGCTTTATGGCACTACCGGTGATGATACCATCACCTTAAAAAATGGCCGGGCTATTATCTATGGTGGCGATGGTAACGATACCATTACTACCGGTAATAGCAATGATGTGCTCAACGGCGGTGACGGTGATGATTCTCTTTACGCTTATGGCGGCGACGATTTACTCGACGGAGGCGCCGGTAATGATTATCTGGTAGGTGGTGAGGGAAATGATACTTACGTATTTGCCAAAGGCCATGGACAGGACAAAATTTATGATATCAAAGGTACTGATACCATCCAGTTTACCGATGTTAATTCAGACGAAGTCAAATTCCGCAAAGATAAAGATGACTTAATTATCTATGGTTATACCGAAGGAGATTCTATCCGCATCACCGACTTCTTCTATAATGACACTTACGCCATCGAGAATTTTGTCTTTAAAGATAACTCCTTCACTCTGGATGATTTACGGACTAAAGGTATGGTGCTTTATGGCACTACCGGCAATGATACCATCACCTTAAAAAATGGCCGGGCTATTATCTATGGTGGCGATGGTAACGATACCATTACTACCGGTAATAGCAATGATGTGCTCAACGGCGGTGACGGTGATGATTCTCTTTACGCTTATGGCGGCGACGATTTACTCGACGGAGGCGCCGGTAATGATTATCTGGTAGGTGGTGAGGGAAATGATACTTACGTATTTGCCAAAGGCCATGGCCAGGACAAAATTTATGATATCAAAGGTACTGATACCATTCAGTTTACCGATGTTAATTCTGACGAAGTCAAATTCCGCAAAGATAACTATGATTTAATTATCTATGGTTATAACGAAGGAGATTCTATCCGCGTCACCGACTTCTTCTATAGTGACACTTACGCCATCGAAAATTTTGTCTTTAAAGACAAATCTTTCACTCTGGATGATTTACGAACTAATGGTATGGTGCTTTATGGCACTACCGGTGATGATACCATCACCTTAAAAAATGGCCGGGCTATTATCTATGGTGGCGATGGTAACGATACTATTACTACCGGTAATAGCAATGATGTGCTCAACGGCGGTGACGGTGATGATTCTCTTTACGCTTATGGCGGCGACGATTTACTCGACGGAGGAGCCGGTAATGATTATCTGGTAGGTGGTGAGGGAAATGATACTTACGTATTTGCCAAAGGCCATGGACAGGACAAAATTTATGATATCAAAGGTACTGATACCATCCAGTTTACCGATGTTAATTCCGATGAAGTCAAATTCCGCAAAGATAACTATGATTTAATTATCTATGGTTATAACGAAGAAGATTCTATCCGCGTCACCGACTTCTTCTATAGTGACACTTATGCCATCGAAAATTTTGTCTTTAAAGATAAATCCTTCACTCTGGATGATTTACGGACTAAAGGTATGGTGCTTTATGGCACTACTGGTGATGATACCATCACCTTAAAAAATGGCCGGGCTATTATCTATGGTGGCGATGGTAACGATACCATTACTACCGGTAATAGCAATGATGTGCTCAACGGCGGTGACGGTGATGATTCTCTTTACGCTTATGGCGGCGACGATTTACTCGACGGAGGCGCCGGTAATGATTATCTGGTAGGTGGTGAGGGAAATGATACTTACGTATTTGCCAAAGGCCATGGACAGGACAAAATTTATGATATCAAAGGTACTGATACCATCCAGTTTACCGATGTTAATTCTGACGAAGTCAAATTCCGCAAAGATAACTATGATTTAATTATCTATGGTTATAACAAAGGAGATTCTATCCGCGTCACCGACTTCTTCTATAATGATACTTACGCTATCGAAAATTTTGTCTTTAAAGATAAATCCTTCACTCTGGATGATTTACGTAAAGAAGGTATGGTGCTTTATGGCACTACTGGTGATGATACCATCACCTTAAAAAATGGCCGGGCTATTATCTATGGCGGCGATGGTAACGATACCATTACTACCGGTAATAGCAATGATGTGCTCAACGGCGGTGACGGTGATGATTCTCTTTACGCTTATGGCGGCGACGATTTACTCGACGGAGGAGCCGGTAATGATTATCTGGTAGGTGGTGAGGGAAATGATACTTACGTATTTGCCAAAGGTCATGGACAGGACAAAATTTATGATATCAAAGGTACTGATACCATCCAGTTTACCGATGTTAATTCTGACGAAGTCAAATTCCGCAAAGATAACTATGATTTAATTATCTATGGTTATAACGAAGAAGATTCTATCCGCGTCACCGACTTCTTCTATAGTGACACTTACGCCATCGAAAATTTTGTCTTTAAAGATAAATCCTTCACATCTAAAGATGTGCATATTTATGTGCGTTCAATTGAAATTCACCTAAACGGCACTCAAAATTATAATATTTCTGCTTTTAACAATACTCCAAGTAGAAACAATATTTTGGCTTCTCAGGCACAAAATTTAATAATGGCCATGTCTAATTTTACGTCTTCGCAAAATGGATCACTGGTAAATTCTGATCAAACTCAACATTTTAATCAGAGCAACATTATTGCCACATCTTGGAATAATTAAGTAGTTTATTATTCTAAATAGCCACCGAAATAAAGTTCGGTGGCTATTTATAATTTCATAATTATTTGATATATTTTATATTATCAATAAATATAATATTATGTACTATCAAGCAGCAATTTCAAATATCATAAAGACAAAGCAATCTTGTGATAAATTGTGTTTATGCTATAAATCATATCAATCAATTTCAACATAATTCAACCATTCATGTTCTGAACAATATCACTGTTTCAGTAGGATATAACACTAATAAATTAAACTTTAAAATCGTTTGGTAGAGCTATTTTAGTTTAGTATTAAGAGCAATACATAAGTACATTCCTCGGAGTAATTGCAGTGAATAGGTCATGATTAGCTGGTTATTACTAAGTTATAATAATTCATATAATCAGGCTATTATTTAAGATTTACATAATACTTTACCTGCAATAAAAATATCATTACATATACTATACCGGTGTAGAAAAGTTACACGGATGCAGTCACCGTATCGTTCCCGACCGCATAGAAGCCGGAACTTTTTTGTGTGCAGTGGCTATGACCGGCGGCAAAGTCGTTCTTAAACATGCTGCACCTAAAACCATGCAGGCCATTCTGGAAAAACTCAGTGAAGCCGGCGCAATTATTGAAGCCGGTGAAGACTGGATCAGCATCGACATGCAACAGCGTCCCAAAGCTATCGATATCCGCACCCTCCCCTATCCGGCATTTCCAACCGATATGCAGGCACAGTTTATGGTAATGAATAGTATTGCCAGCGGTAACAGTAAAGTAGTGGAAACCATTTTTGAAAACCGTTTTATGCATGTACCCGAACTTAATCGCATGGGTGCCCGGATATCCGCTGAAGGTAATACTGCAATTGTGGAAGGTGTGGAACAATTATCCGGTACAACTGTTATGGCTACCGATTTACGCGCTTCTGCCAGTCTGGTACTTGCCGGTCTGGTGGCCAGTGGTGAAACTACAGTTGAACGTATTTATCATCTTGATCGCGGCTATGAAAATATAGAACAGAAGCTAGGCGGAGTGGGCGCTATCATTAAACGCATCAGCGACCACTAATCATCAGTAAAACTCAAGGGCATATCTGCATATAGCCAGATATGCCCTTTTATACATGACGAAGCAATTAAAATTCAATTTGTCATATTTTAAATTTCATAAATATATTAAATAAATTAAAAATAAAATTAATTATGCATAATTTTTGATAAAAAACAGATACTTATATAATAAAAAAATCATAGTATTTTTAAAAAAATATAGATTATTTGATATAAATCAAATTTTATACCGGTTATACAGAGTATATATACACTCAGATTATGATACATAAAGCTTTGATTTATAATGATTAAAACTTAAACATCATAATTAGCGCTGATTCTGACTAGTCAGCAAACTTTATTTAAGAATATAAACTTTAATCAAGGAGATTCAGGATTATGGAAACTTTAAACAATTTATACAGACAGCAAAATAATTCCCAGCCAAGAACTGAAATAAACTCTCTGAAATCAGCAGTTTTTGCAGAAAGTCCGAATTCAGCAAACACTAATGGTCTTATTCAGGGTAATGACTGGGTAAAAGACAGGTACGTATTCAGAAACGGCCATGGACAGCATACTATCAGTGATCAGGGATATGATAGTTCTGACTCTTATTGGCAACAACAACGCAATGATATTGTTTTTGAAAATATCAATTCCGCTGAGGCATTATTTAAACGCTCCGGTAATAATTTGATTATTTACACTAATAACTCCAGAGACTCTGTTATCTTAAATGATTATTTTGACTATAACAAAAACAGCCGTGCATTTACCTTTATTTTCAATGATAAAACGATAACCTACGAAAATCTGAAAAGTAGTTATACCTTTAGTGTAAACGGCGATAATAATGACAATATCATTAATGGCTGGCAGGGTAAAGATCTCCTGTATGGAGGTTACGGTAACGATACTCTTAACGGCAACGACGGCGATGATACTCTCTACGGCGAAGCCGGCAATGATATCTTAAATGGTGGTAATGGTAACGACACCCTTTATGGCGGTACCGGTAATGATACGCTGAATGGAGCTGATGGCGACGATATTATCAACGGCGATGATGGAGACGATATTCTCTATGGCGATGCCGGTAATGATCAGCTCAACGGCGGTTACGGCAACGATACCCTGAACGGAGGTAATGGCAACGATATTCTTAATGGTGAAGGTGGCGATGATATTCTCTACGGCGATGCCGGTAATGATGAGCTTAATGGCGGTGCCGGCAATGATACGATAACTGGCGGTACTGGTTTTGATATTCTCAATGGCGGTACTGGTAACGATATCCTCAGTGGTGGTGATTACGAAAAAGACCAGTATATTTTCCAGCAGGGACATGGGCAGGATGTTATCAATGATAAAGGAGATGATTACGCCATTTCTTACTGGCAACAGAAACGTAATGATCTGGTCTTTCAGGGAGCCAATTCAGTAAATGCCCTATTTACCCGTGCCGGTAATGATCTGATCATCCGTGCCTACGGCACTACTGATTCCGTTACTTTGCCGGATTATTTTGATCAGAATAAAAGCAGCCGTGCCTTTAACTTTATCTTTGATGATAAAACCATCACTTACGAAAATCTCAAAACCGATTATGGTATTACATCCAATGGTGATGCCGGTAACAATACCCTTATCGGCTGGGTAGGTAAGGATATTATGAACGGAGGTAATGGTAATGATGTTCTGTGGGGCAGAAATGGTAATGATATCCTGAATGGCGGCGATGGCAATGACGAACTCAACGGAGAAAACGGTGACGATATTCTTAATGGCGGCTACGGTTATGACACATTAAATGGTGGTGCCGGTAATGATATTCTTAATGGCGGAGATTTTGAAAAAGATCGTTACCTGTTCCAAAAAGGGCACGGACAGGACATTATTAACGATATGAGTAAACCTAATCAGACTTCTGCAATTAATGACCTTGTCTTTCAGGGTGCGAAATCTGCGGATGCTGTCTTTACCCGCTCTGGCAATAATCTGATTATCAGTGCCTATGGTTCAAATGATTCTGTAACCTTAATTGATTATTTTGACTATATATTAGGCAGTAGCGCAAATAGTAAAATAGATAGTAGGTTAGACAGTCGCGCATTTAATTTTATCTTTGATGATAGAACGATCACTTATGAATATCTCAAAAATAATTATACCTTTACAGCTAACGGCAATGATCAAAATAATATTATTAGAGGCTGGGAAGGCAAAAATATTCTGAATGGTGGTGCCGGCAACGATACAATATATGGTGATGGTAGTAATGATATTCTTAGCGGCGGGACGGGTAATGACATACTCTATGGAGGAGGCGGACAAAAAGACATTTTTCAGTTCGAAAAAGGACACGGACAAGACATTATCGGTCGAGGGGTTTTTGCCAGTGATACAGCAAACAGTAATGATCTTATCTTTAAAGGAGCCTATTCAGCCAATACTGCATTCAGCCGATATGGAGATGATTTGATTATCCATGCCTATGGTTCTGATGACTCTGTTACTATAAATGGTTATTTTCTC
Organism: Snodgrassella sp. ESL0304; assembly: GCF_013344995.1. NCBI lineage: Bacteria > Pseudomonadati > Pseudomonadota > Betaproteobacteria > Neisseriales > Neisseriaceae > Snodgrassella > Snodgrassella sp. ESL0304. The sequence continues at coordinate 26,981 of NZ_JAAEDR010000006.1, read as the reverse complement.
GGTAGCAATAAACAGGCTTTTAATTTTATCTTTGATGATAAAACTATTAATTATGAATATATAGTAAATAATTTTACCCTTACTTTTATAGGTGATAGTCGTAGAAACTGGGAAAATGGCTGGGAAGGCAAAAATATTTTAAATGGTGGCGCCGGTAATGATATTCTATATGGAAATCAAAAAGATGATATTTTAAACGGCGATGACGGCGATGACTCTTTAGGTGGACATGAGGGTAACGATACTCTTAATGGTGGTGCAGGCGACGATAGATTAGATGGTGGTAAAGGTTCGGATATCCTCAATGGTGGTGCAGGCAATGATATTCTTGATGGTGGGGGCAATGAAAAAGACACTTATCTGTTTCAGCGCGGACACGGACAGGATATCATCGAAGAAAGTTATTATATGGGCATAGCCGTGGAAACAGATACAGTGATCTTTCAGGGGGCACATTTTGCAGATGCAGTGTTTACCCGTTCTGGCAATAATCTGGTTATCCATGCCTATGGTACCGATGACTGCGTGACTATAAATAATTATTTTTATAATAATGTAGATCGTTATCATGTCTATAATTTTGTTTTTGATGACAAAGTAATTACTTATTCCGACCTTGTTAATAATAATTATTCTTTTACCGCTACTGGCGATAATACCAATAACAAAATTTATGGCTGGGATGGTAAAAATATTCTTAGCGGTGGTGGCGGTAATGATTTTCTATATGGGCAAAACAAAGATGATGTTCTGAATGGAGATGATGGCGATGACGAACTCAACGGAGAAAACGGTAACGATATTCTTAATGGCGGTGATGGCGATGACAAATTATATGGTGGCAGTGGTTCTAATGTCCTGATCGGAGGTGCAGGCAATGACCTCCTATACGGTAGTTATAATGAAAAAGACACTTACCTGTTTCAGTATGGTCACGGACAGGATATTATTAATGATTTTGGGGAATATAATAGTAGCCACACCTTATATAACGACGTTATCTTTGAAGATGCCTATTCTACTGATGCCACTTTTACCCGTTCCGGGAAAGATTTAATCATACATGCTTATCACTCAAATGATTCCGTTACGCTAACTAATTATTTTAATTCCGGTTCTTATCAAGTTTTTAATTTTATTTTTACAGATAAAACTATCGATTATGAATATATTAAAAATAATTACACTTTTACGCCCACGGAGAATATCAATAAAACAGTAACAGGTACCAATGGTAACGATATTCTGAACGGAGGTATGGGTAACGATACTCTATACGGACAAAGTGGCAATGATACTCTGAACGGAAATGATGGCAACGATATCTTATGGGGTGAAGACGGCAATGATATCCTGAATGGCGGTAATGGCAATGATATCTTAAATGGCGGTATTGGTTATGACATACTGAACGGAGGTACCGGTAATGATATCCTGAGTGGAGGCGGCAGAGGAAAAGACCGTTACCTGTTTCAGCGCGGACACGGACAGGACACTATCAATGATACTGGAGATAATTATAAATCATATGAGATTGATGATATCGTTTTTGAAGGTGCCAATTTTGCCGATGCAGTTTTTACCTGTTTTGGCAAAGATTTGATTATCCGTGCCTATGGAACTGAGGATTCTGTTACCCTGACTGACTATTTTACTAATAATTCTACTAACGCGTTCAATTTTATTTTTAACGATAAATCCATTGATTATCAATATATCAGAAATAATTTTACTTTTACTGCAAATGGTGATGATACTGATAACATAATCACAGGCTGGGCAGACGGTAAAAATATTCTGAATGGCGGTGCCGGTAATGACATTCTGATCGGCATAGTAGGTAGAAATGTGGATGAGGTTCTGAATGGCGGTGATGGCAATGATAGTTTGTATGGTGACGGTGGCAATGACATCCTGAATGGCGGTGCCGGTAATGATTTTCTTGATGGTGGTTATTCCGCAGACCGTTATTTATTTCAGCGCGGACACGGGCAAGACATTATTCAAGATAGCTATCCCTTCGATGATGTTAATGAAGTTGTTTTCCAAGGTGCTAAGTTTGCTGATGCCGTATTTACCAGCTCTGGCGAAAATCTGATTATTCATGCCTATGACTCGAATGATTCTGTTACTATTAATGATTATTTCCATGATGGCAATTATAATGCATATAAATTCATTTTTGAAGATAGAATTATCACCTATCAAGATTTTCAGAATTATTACACCTATATTACCTATGGTGATAGCAGTAATGACACAATTAATGGCTGGAAGGGCAAAAACATTATTAGTGGCGGTTATGGTAATGACAAGCTATATGGTCAAGACAAAGATGATATTTTGAATGGTGATGATGGAAATGATATTCTAAATGGTAAAGACGGAAATGATATTCTGAATGGCGGTAACGGCGATGATTACCTGTATGGAGGCAATGGCTTTGATATACTGAATGGCGGTGCCGGTAACGATTATCTGGATGGTGGTATTTATGAAAAAGATCGTTATCTGTTTCAGCGTGGTCATGGACAGGATATTATCGATGATAGGGGGAATGATATATCCAGGGAATATAATGATATTGTTTTTGAGGGAACAAATCTTACCAATGCTGTATTTAGCCGTTCCGGTTATGATCTGATCGTGCGGGCATATGGTACTGATGATTCTGTAACTTTAAGTAGATACTTTGATTATAGTGCACGAGCCCATTCTTTCAACTTTATATTTGATGATAAAACCATCAGCTATCAAGATATTATTAAAGGAAATTACTTGTCTGCCCAAACCGGTAAATCCGGCTATGGTCTAACTTCAAAAAGTGTACTTAACCGTGATTTATTGACCAGAAATTCTACTCCTGTAGCAAATGAAAGTCCGGCTGTAGCCACTCAGGCTCAGCAACTGGCTTCGGCTATGTCCGGTTTTACCGCCAGACAGGATAGTTCTCTTTCCGGCATGCCAGATCAGATACAACAATTTGTTCAGCAAAATAATTTTGCTGCCTATTGGGGTAATTAAATCATAGATGATTTAATTAAAGCGGCTACCGAATATCATTTCGGTAGCCGTTTTTTATTTATTCAATATTTATTGTGATAATTTTTTTTGAATTATATCTTTATTGGTATTGATAGCTTAGCTGCCATTTAATTAATCTTTTTTCTGCAGATAAAAAATACCTACGATTAATATTTACTAACTTAAAATATTTGAAATTATATAAATAAAAACACATATATAACCGAGGCAGATTTTATTCTAATTTAATTATTTAAAGGCTTTCCGAATAAAATTAATCTAACTAAATCACGTAATCCACCATCTCCGGCAATCTGAACATAGTCAACCGCTGAGGTCTGAACCATACTGTCTGAGCCGGCTGCAATGACAGCGTACGAAACTCGGCCGGCGACAGCCATACCTGTATACGCTGATTATTATCCTCCCGGCGCAACCATAACCTTATTTGTGCACCGATAGCATGTATTTTTTCTACGCATGCACTGGCAATTACATTATCCTGAATATGAGTTAATACCTGTACTTCCTGAGGCCGGATATAAACAGCTACATTCTGACGGGCTTTTTCTCCTGTGGTAATAGGTTCATGATAATGCCCCAGACACAATTGCCCGTGTTCAATACAGGCATCTTCAAATACATTAACCTCACCCAGAAACTCAGTAACAAATACATTTTCAGGATTATCATACAAAGATGAGGCAGCTCCGCTTTGCTCAACTTTTCCCTGATTCATCACTACTATCTGGTCGGCCATTTCCAGCGCCTCTTCCTGATCATGTGTAACCAGTACACTGGTAATTCCCAGCTGATGATGAATTTCCAGCAGCCACTGGCGTAATTCCTTGCGCACCTTGGCATCCAGTGCACCAAACGGCTCATCCAGCAGCAGCAGCTTTGGTCTGGTTGCCAGAGCACGTGCCAGAGCAATACGCTGGCGCTGACCTCCGGATAGTTGCTGCGGATATACTTTAGCCAGCCAGTCAAGCTGCACCAGTTGTAATAATTCATGCACCCGGGCAGCTATTTCTGCTTTATTCGGGCGAATGCGTTTTGGCAGTACCTGTAAACCAAAAGCCACATTATCAAATACGGTCATATGCCTGAATAAGGCATAGTGCTGAAACATAAATCCGACCCGGCGCTCACGCACATGCAGATTACTGACCTCATCATCAGCAAAAAACAGCTCACCTGAATCTGCGCGTTCCAGCCCGGCAATGATGCGTAATAAGGTGGTTTTTCCACAACCGGACGGACCAAGCAATGCCGTCAGTGAACCGGTTGGTACCTGCAGATTAATATTCTGCAAGGCATGATAATCACCATAATATTTATTTAATTGTTTAATACGAATACTCATAATCGCTACCCAGCACGGTACTTTACTTATTCAGTCGCTTACTGCAATCTGCTCGCGCCGTGCATCTTTGAACAAACGTGTCTGCCGCCAGTCGAGATACTTCTGTAATACCAACGTGCATAGAGCCAGCAAGGCCAGTAAACTGGAAACAGCAAATGCCCCTACCATGTTGTATTCGTTATACATCATCTCTACCAGTAAAGGCATTGTATTGGTTTCACCGCGGATATGGCCTGAAACCATGCTGACAGCCCCGAACTCACCCATTGCACGGGCATTAGTCAGAATAATGCCGTAAACCAGAGCCCATTTCAGATTGGGTAATGTGACACGCCAGAACATTTGCCAGCCACTGGCACCCAGTATCAGTGCAGCCTGTTCTTCACTACTTCCCTGAGCCTGCATTAAAGGGATGAGCTCACGCGCCACAAAAGGGAAAGTAACAAACAGAGTCGCCAGCACCATACCCGGTACTGCAAAAATAATCTGTATTCCATGTGTTTCCATCCAGCCACCGAACCAGCTGTTACTACCGAAGAGTAAAACAAACATCAGACCCGCCACGACCGGTGAGACTGCAAATGGCAGATCCAGCAAAGTTGTCCATAACTGTTTACCACGAAATGAAAAATGGGTTAACAACCAGGCCATTGCCACACCCAGTATTACATTCACCGGCACAACAATAACAGTAATCAGCAAGGACAAACGAATAGCTGAGAGTGCCTCTTCATCAGTCAAAGCAGCCAGATACAATTGCCAGCCCTTTGCCAGCGCAAAACTGAATACTGATAACAGCGGCAAAAGTAACAGCAAACTCAGACACAGCAGCGTTATGCTTATCAGCAAGTAGCGCAGCCAGCGCGGTTCGGTAAGCAACTCATTGGTTTTAACTGTGCTCATCAGTATCGTCCCTGCATACGCCGGCTCAGACGCCATTGCCACAAATTCAGCATAAACAAAATGGTAAAGGAAATTATTAACATAAATAATGCGACTGCTGCCGCTGCAGGCAAATCAAACAATTCAAATTTACTGACAATAATCAGCGGCAGAATTTCTGATTTAAATGGCACATTACCGGCAATAAAAATTACGGAACCGTATTCTCCGGTAGCGCGTGCAAAAGCCATACCTGCCCCCATTACCAGTGCCGGCAAAACTTCCGGCAGCAGTACCCTAATTACAATGGTTAATCTGGAAGCGCCCAGAATAGCCGCAGCTTCTTCATATTCTCCTGATAATTCTGCTAGCACCGGCTGTACTGCGCGTACGACGAATGGCAGGCTTACCAGCAACAATGCCAGCCAGATACCTGCCGGTGTAAATGCTATCTGCAAGCCAAACCGGGTTAATAACGCACCTATCCACCCTGTAGGTGCATATAAGGTAGCCAAAGCCACCCCTGTTACTGCAGTAGGTAAAGCAAACGGCAAATCCACCAATGCATTAACCAGATCCTTACCCCAGAAGTGGTAACGTACCAATACCCATGCCACCAAAGTTCCCAGCAGCACACTGGCCAGCATTGCCAGTAAAGACATTTTCAAAGTCAGCCATACCGCAGCAAGTGTCCTTGGTTCAGAAATGACTTGTATAAAACCATGCCAGCCCAGATCAGTAACAGTCCATACCAGCATCGTAAATGGCAACAGCACCAGTACTGACAGCGATAACACACTTATGCCGAGACTAAGCGAAAAACCGGGCAGTACAGATGGCTGTTTTAAAAACAGCATAACCTTCTCTCCCACAGACCTGGCAGGCACAAACAATACCGGTAGCTGTATCAGACACACCGGCACACATTGGAAGCATCCTGTTCGGGCTATGTTCCAAGCGCAAAATACCAACCACAACAAGAAAATGAATTAACAAGTCAAAAAAACAGAATGTAAAAACAAATTCAATCATTCTGTTAAATCAGAATCAGCCAACAATATAAAAGGCTGTTCGGGTGATTGAGAAAGAATATATTTTTGTAACCTAAGAAGCTGAGGTTATAACTCTTATCGAATCAGTAGTATTGCCCGTATCATCACCACGTAATATCATGGACGTAGGTTATTCAATATAAACACAAGTCTGCAAAAGCGAGAACACAATGCCAACATCACTTCTGGACGAGCGTAAAGATGCGCCCCTGTCGGCTGATATCAAATTCCTGACTGAAGCACTATTTAACGTCCTGCAAAACGAAACTACAGCTACTGTGCAAACTGTATTGCGCCAGCTCCTCAGTGGTAATCAGCCACAAACCATCATTCAACAGGTAGTGCCTACTCTGGATTTACAACAACAGCAAGATTTAATTCGTGCATGCAGCCTGTTTGCACAAGTACTGAATATTGCCGAAGATGCGCACCATGAACGGCGGCGACAAGCATATGAAAATGACAGACAGCATCCCGGACGCACCAGTTTTACTCATGTTATCAACCAGATTCAGCAACAGCAGATTAGTGCTGCGCAACTGGAACAGATTTTGCAGCAAACCAGTATCAGTGCAGTGCTAACCGCTCACCCGACTGAAGTACAGCGCCAGTGCATTCTGTGCTTTCAGCGTCATATCCGCACTATTCTCAGTGAATACGACCATTCTGATAATCACTATAACGAACAGCTAAAGCAACAGGCTGAAGCTATTCTGCTGGCCTTATGGCAGACTGATGAAACGCGCCATTTCAAAATCAGCGTAAGTGATGAAATTTATAATAGCGTTACTTATTTTCCATTGAGTTTTTTTAAAGCGGTACCAGCCCTTTACCACAAACTGCAACAGCAGCTCACTAGCGCGTATCCGCAAATAACTCTTCCTGATGTACTCAGTATCGGTGGCTGGGTTGGCGGAGATCGTGACGGTAATCCGTATGTTAATGCAGATACTTTACAGGAAGCTTTCATCTTTCAGGGTGATACTTTGTTAAAGCATTATCATCAATGTCTGGATGAGCTGCATCAGTTGCTGCCGCTTTCTTCTCGTCGTGTTCAGATTGACAGCAGCGTGTATCATATGGCCGAGCAGTCACCGGATACCGCAACGGCTCATAGCGAAGAACCATACCGCCGTGCTCTTACCTATATACAGGCACGCCTGAATGCCACCTCGCGGCAACTGAATATTGCTCCACACAACCAGCATCATGGTCTGCCTCCATATAAACAACCAGAGGAACTTTTGCAGGAGCTTAATAATATAGCCAGTTCTTTACAACAAAATGGCAGTGCCCTGCTCACACAAGGCAAACTGGCTGACCTGATTCGTTCTGTTTCCCTGTTCGGTTTTCATCTGATGTCCATCGACTTGCGTCAGCATGCAGCCAAACATGCCGAAGTTGTAGCCGAACTGTTTACACATGCCGGTCTTGAAACGTTTGAGACATTAAGTGAAGCAGCCAAACAGCGCGTTCTGTTACGTGAATTAAGCACCCAGCGCCCGCTATACAGCCCTTATATTCAGTATAGTCCGCACACCATGCGTGAGCTGGCTATATTCCAGACTGCGGCGAATATTAAAAATAACTATGGTGAAACCGCTATCAATCAGTGCATTATTTCTAACGCCGAAACCGTTAGCGATATATTGGTGGTAGCGTTATTGCTGAAAGAAACTGGTTTACTGAGCATCAGTAATGAGAAACCGACCAGCCGGATTAATATTGTTCCTCTGTTTGAGACCATTGATGCCTTGCATAATTGCATCAGTATTATGGATAAATTATTTAATCTGCCCTGGTATCGTGCTTTTTTGCGTAGTCGTGATAACCTGCAGGAAATTATGCTGGGCTATTCCGACAGTAATAAAGATGGTGGTTATGTAACCAGCCAGTGGTCACTTTATCAGGCTGAATCGAGACTGGTACAACTGTTTGGTCAGCACCATATCCGTCTGCGCCTGTTTCATGGCCGCGGTGGCAGTGTCGGTCGCGGTGGCGGACCTTCATTCGATGCAATCATGGCACAGCCGGCTGGCAGCGTAGCCGGACAAATACGTATTACTGAACAAGGAGAAGTTATTACCGCCAAATATGCTGATCCGACCAATGCAGAACGTAATCTTGAAGCACTCATTGCTGCTACTCTTGAAGCTACTGTTTTACCCATGCACAACAGTGAGCCTGACAGCGAACTGATGAATGCATTGTCTGCCAGTGCATTCACACATTACCGGCAATTAATTACCTTTCCGGGCTTTATTGATTATTTTCTGCAAACTAGCCCGATTCAGGAAATTGCGAGCTTGAATATTGGCAGCCGCCCCGCCAGCCGGAAAACACTGGCCAAAATTCAAGACTTACGCGCCATACCATGGGTATTCTCATGGACCCAGAACCGCCTGATGCTGCCGGCCTGGTACGGTTTCGGTAGTGCAGTAGCGGAACTGATTGAACAGGACAGCACCAATCTGCAACGCTTACAGCAGCAGGTCAAAAACAGTCCGTTTTTTCAAACCATGCTTTCCAACATGGATCAGGTCATGGCCAAAGCCGATCTTACTATTGCTGAGGCTTATGTAGATCTTGCCAGTGATCAGCAAGCTGCCAGAACCATTTACACCATGCTATCTGAAGAGTTTGAGCGCAGCCGGCAGGCTTTGCTTAATATTTTGCAACGTCAGCATTATCTGAGTGATAACCGCACTCTGGCACGTTCTCTGGCCTTGCGTATTCCGTATCTGAATGCACTGAACTGGTTGCAGATACATCTGCTGCAACAACTGCGCCAGCAGCCGGATAATAGTGAGATACTCCAGCTCATCCATCTGACAATTAATGGTATTGCACAAGGGTTGCGTAATACCGGCTAGATATCATCCTGTTTTGCGGACAGTATTTCCATTCTGTCCGCTCATCACCAGTACATATAACCTAAATTTTTCCAATGAAATATTTATTTTTATATCCAAAATAAAATACTTGGATATTGATATATAAATATATTTAATTTTTATAAAAATCAATGTATTAAAATTAATAAGTAAAAGTGATTACAAATCTGTTACAGTCGCTTGAAATCGATATACAACGACCCAATTTAATCACATAACTTACCCTTTTGCAGAGGAAAAAATATGCAACCGGAAAACAATACCGAAAACGAAACACAGGTTAACGATAATACCGAAACCACAGAACCAATTGTCGCTCCTGAAGCTACCGTAGAAGAGTTACAGGAACGTATTAGCGAACTTGAAGGACAACTCAAAGACGAACAGTTACGTTCACTCGCCAATGAACAAAATCTGCGCAGACGTCATCAGGATGAACTGGAAAGCGCACATAAATTTGCCGGACAGAAATTTGCCAGTGCTATGCTGCCAGTTAAAGATTATCTGGAAATGGCCCTGCAAGATCAAAGCGGTAACTTTGACGCACTGAAAATGGGCGTACAAATGACGCTGACCGAATTACAAAAAGCTTTCGATCAGTCTAATATTAAAGAGATCGATCCTAAAGCCGGCGACAAACTTGATCCACACCGTCATCAGGCCTTGCAAAGTGTAGAAAGTGAGCAAGAACCCAATACAGTAGTTTCGGTAATGAAAAAAGGTTATACCCTGTCCGACCGTGTATTACGCCCTGCTATGGTAACTGTAGCTAAGGCTGCTGACGCAGAATAAACCTGCTTACACAAAAACCGTCAGACCCACCCAAGGTCTGACGGTTTTTTATGTATACAGTTTCATCCCCATCCAATTAAATTACGATTCAAAGAGCAAAAACATGCCGTTCCGGCTATCCATCTGAGCAGTAAAACTGTACCTGAAATTATTGCTCAGCAATCACATCAATAAACACCAGCGGCTCCTTACCTATATTGGCCAAAGCATGCGATTGCCCCTTACGCGCAATCGTCACATCACCAGCCGTAACTTGATAAGATTTACCATCAGAATCAGTAAACAGACCTATCCCAGAAACAATAATATAAGTATCCTCATTATGCTCATGCCGATGAAAACCGATTGAATCACCCGGTTGCAACGTCATCCAGCCAATTTCCTTGATCGCTTCGTCTCTCTTTGCCGCATCTCGTCTGAATGCAAACTGCCCATACAAAGTGCCCTTACCACCTGCTGCGGCATCGCGATTAAAACCAATCAATTCATCTTTTGAATACACATCAGCCCATACCTTACTGGCCATAGCGGCCAGCATCAATGCAAGCAACCATCTAGCTAACATCATTCCACCCCCATATCAAAATTCATATATTTAATTAAGTCTTTAGTTATAACTTCCATATTTTGCTCCATGAGGTTAGACAATTTTGCTATATATTGAAAAATATCATTATTTATTTCTTTATTTTCTTCCTTAATAATATCAATCAAAGTATCTAAAGCTAATCCATATTCACCATAATCAACAAAATCTTTTATTTCATCTATTTCTTTAGAGGTAAAACACTTATTAAGTAAAGAAATTAAACTACAAAAATTTTCTTCTACTTCCTGATATTCAATATTCATTTAATGGCTGCCTTGAAACAAAAGTCACTTATAATCCGGCCACACTTTTTCAGAAGCAAGCCGGGTAACATTACATACCAGTATTACTTCACACGCTCCCGCTCCCCTGTCAGTGCGTGACAATGACGATACCACATACCTATTTCCCATATCGACCCTAACCAGCCAACCATCCACACGGACATTATCCCCAACCTTAATACCACTAATCTGAGCAGCTATTTTTTTTTTGCCGGAATCAAATGAACATTCGAAGCATTCTGGTACATATCATCATAAGAATATGGCATAGAGCTCCCATCTTTAGTGCAGGCAATACCACCAAAACGGGCTCTCTGTTCAAATTTCAGGCGCTTTACTACCTTTTCATTAGCCATAAACCCTCACCCCACAAACCTGTCAGTTGCAGAGATACTAGCGGGTTCATCATAAAGATAAGCAGCGCGATGTAGTACACGTGCGGGCATACTAAACCCAGCCAAAGGAGTCATTTTCACTTTTGGCAACACAAACGGCTGCATTCCTTTTGGTATTTCTGTTTGCAATGGTTCATCACCCGTAGCCATCGGCGGAAACTGCGAACAATCTACGCCATCATTTAAATATGCAGGCATAACCACCCGTGGTGAATAAGGCGAAAATCGCCACCAACCAACACATAATAATAAAATACCTATCAATAACTTCCGATATTGATAAAAAAATCCATGGCAAACCTAAGCAAGAATATTTAATCCAGATTTTAGTTTTATACCAAAAATAATATTTCTATCTTAAACAAATGACAAAAATTAATAGTCAATAAATATTAAAATAAACATTCTAAGTGTGTAGCGCCCGCCTAAAAAAACAAAAATATAACCAATCTGTCTGATTATTAAATTTAATTGTTCTTGCCTATTACCAATTAACCAAGTATAAACGCACAGTACCAATATTACCCCATATTGTAAAAAAGGATAAAATCCATGCGTTTATCAAGCCTGTTTTTTATTTTTATCTGCATAGCCATAAAAATGGCCATGGCAAAAGAAGTAGTATTACCGGTAACCTTTACCAAAGATACCCATATTGCCAAAGTAGTCTTAAATATCAACGGTAAACCAAGCCAGTTTCAGCTTGATACAGGTTCACAGACAGCCTTGCATTTACCGCTAAATACACTGCAACAACTGCCAGATACGACCAAAAACCAAAATACCAATAAAAATCTGGATTTAAGTGGAAAAATTAATGAAACACAAAAATTTCTGATAAAACATTTAGATATCAACGGGCTTAACTTTGACAACATCAATGCAGAAGAACTGAAACCATGGGGCTGGAGTTATTCCAGCACTGCGGAACCGCAACAGGCACCTGCACCAGATGACAACCTGCCAGTTATCGGTTTGCCACTCTTTCAGAATCACATCCTTACCCTAGATTTTGCGCACAAAAAAATCATAATCGACGATGGTCAGGATTCTACCCAGATAAACCAGCAATGGATTGCTTTCCCCTACAACATTCATCCCAAAGAAGGCATTATCATCAACCTTACCGACCAGAAAAAAACATACAGCCTTGTTCTGGATACCGGAGCATCAATGACCTTTATCAAAGGAAAATTACTGCCAGCATCATTCAACAGCAGCAATAAAATACCCGCACCCAAATCCGAAGGAGCCACCCTGCGCCTGAATAAAAAAGGCAATCCCCAGACTGTTAAAATCATTCTGACTAACCCATCTATCCGTAAATTCCCCATTCGGGCGGCTATTATGGACGGTATGCCGGAACAATTTGAATCAGACGGCTTACTTGGCGTGGATTTCCTGAAAAAATATAGCGTGAAAATAGACCAGAAAAACCAGCAGCTATGGATTAAACCAGCAATATAATATCAAACTATATATTATAAATTTATCTATTTTGAATTAAACTTAGAAGAGCATTTTAGTAATTCTTAATTTATAATATTACTTTATCATTAAACCAGAACAAGTATATTCTTTCTAGAATATAGAAAGAATATACAATACTTAAATAACATAATGTTAAATTAAAGAGTTGGATGAGCAAATCAAGCAATAAAATAATTGACCAGTAAGATATCTTTTAATTAATCCAATTTCAAGATAAATCAAACTATCTCCTATATGCCAATATCATTTTTAGATATTAATACTTTCCTAAATTTTTATTGAATTAAAATTTTACCTTAGGTATACTTTAAACAAATGGATTGGGTAGCCCAGTCGGCGCTGTAGCCTTGAGTATTCTCAAGGCTCTTCTGCTTTTTGGACTTTATTTTCCGGCAAAATATTTAGCCCATAATTCAGATAATTGTTTCCCACATTAAGCCGGCCACCTTCACAATAAAATTTTAACTTTAATACCTCAAAAGCCCTATTGAGTTTTTTTCCAGAATTATTAAAATCTAAATGATTCCTACCAATAGGTCTAGCACACAAATCAGCAAACTGTAATCCAGTGCTATTAGTGTCTTTTTTCTTAATCAAAATCTCAAATGGAAAATTAGTCTTTAATGAATTATGTCCATCACAAATACGCCTAAATGCTAATTCAATGCTTTTATCTTCCTTTGCACCCCGTGATTCTATGACAACATAAGTTTTTCTAAGGTGACTATTTTTTTCTCTCATAAAATTATAAAGATTAACCAGACATACTTCCATAGCTGTATTATATAAATTATCTTCACATTTACCCTTGCGTTTATCGATAAGAGTGGAAATTAAAATAAAATTAGTTTCGCACATTGCTTTATTCAAATCATTTAAGAATTCATCAGATAAAGCCTTGGAATTAAAATTGAAAGGGTATTCATGTTTTCTTATTTCTTTTTCATGTAGAATAACCATATCATGCCCAAAAAATTTAAATTTCAATGCTTGGATTAAAGGCACCAATTTTTCAGTATAAATACGCTTATTAAAAATGCAAAATGCCAAAACAAAAACTGGATAATTTTTATCATTATCCATAGTTGGCGTACCGCTCTCATCTGCATAAACAATAAATGGGCTAAAAGAATTATAATAATCTGCTAATGATTTTTCTTTACTATTAGCAGATTCATCCAAATCTAAGGCTAATTGAACCTGATTCTCAATATTATATATATTGTTAGTAGCTATCAAATTACTTTTAGTCATATTTATTACTACATACTGTTTAGTACAGAATGCATATCCCCGCATTGATATTTAATCAAACATTTAATATAAACAATAACTACAACTTGTATAAACTTTAATATTAATAAATTTACTTCAACATCGAGCTCAAAAACGCCTGTGTCCGTGCATGCTGCGGATTAGCAAAAAAGCTTCTCGCTTCACCCGATTCAACAATCACACCTTTATCCATAAACAGCACCTTATCAGCCACCTCACGCGCAAAACCCATTTCATGAGTGACCACAACCATAGTCATTCTGTCTTCAGCCAGTTGCTGCATCGTTTTCAACACTTCGCCGGTTAATTCAGGATCAAGCGCTGAAGTAGGTTCATCAAACAGCATAATTTGCGGCTGCATAGCCAGTGCACGGGCAATAGCAACCCGCTGTTTTTGTCCGCCGGATAATTGAGACGGATAATAATCCTGTTTATTAGCCAGACCAACCTTGCGCAACAACTCCTGTGCCAGCGGAACAATCTCATCACGCTTCATTTTTTTCACAGTTATTGGTGCTTCAATGATATTTTGTAATACGGTCATGTGCGGAAACAGATTGAACTGCTGAAAAACCATACCCATCCGAGTACAGATTTTTTTTATCAGACCTTCAGATACATAATGGGCACGATTGTGGATATTGTTCTGTACCAGAAAATCATTTTCAATGGTAATACTGCCCGCATCTATCTTTTCCAGATAATTCAGACAACGCAGTAATGTAGATTTGCCTGAACCGGAAGAACCGATAATGGCAACTACTTCTGAGCGTGCTACCTGAATATCGACGCCTTTGAGTACTTCAGTATTACCAAAAGCCTTATAAATACCGCGGGCATCTATCATTAAATCAGTCGTCGTAGCGTGCATAGCGTTTCTCCATTTTCTGGAAGCCCCAGGTCAGAATTAGAGTCATAATCAGGTAGAATGCAGCCGCCACAAAAAACGGCATCAGATTAAATTCACGCTGTACCAGCTGATAAGTTACCCGCATTACATCCTGTAATGCCAGCACATATACCAACGATGTATCTTTAACCAGTGTTATCGTTTCATTGCTTAACGGCGGCAGAATTTTTTTCCACATTTGTGGTAAAACAATACGACGCATGGTTTGGCCATAGCTCATCCCTAATGTCTTTGCTGCTTCATACTGTCCCTTACCTACCCCCTGAATTCCGGCACGGAAAATCTCTGCAAAATAAGCAGCATAGTTAAGCACAAATGCTACTACCGCTGTAGTATATGCCGGCAGTAAAATATTTACTGCCGGTAAAGCAAAGTAAATAAAGAAAATCTGTAGCATCAAAGGTGTGCCGCGCATCACCCAGATATAAAAATTAACAATATAATCCAGTGCCCTGATTCCGGAAAGGCGCAATAATGCCAATACCAACCCTAACGGAATAGACAGTAATAGGGTAATGGCAAACAGGCTCAGAGTAATTTTTGCTCCTGTCCAGAGTTCAGGCAGCATATTTAACACATAATTCATGTGTATTCCTTAAAACAACAATAACGCTGCCTGAATAAATTCTATTCAGGCAGCGTTGATTCCAAAGTAAAACAACATTTATTTAATGATGTCTTTACCGAACCATTTTGTAGCAATTTTAGCAGATGTACCATCTGCTTTCATACTATCCAGAGCCCCTTGAATTTTTTGCTCCAGAGCCTGATCATCTTTACGGAAAGCAACAGCATATTGTTCTGTACCAAAATTATCACCTAATACTTTATATTCATTAGGTTTTTTTGAAACATAATAGCGACCGACTACTTCATCTACAACCAGTGCATCTACACGTTTGGCGGATACATCCATTAATGCTGTCACATTATCTGCATATTTCTTCAATTCTTTGAATGATTTGGCTGTATTCTGATCAGCTTCTACTGCATCAACAGCACTACTGCCATCCTGAACTGCCACAATTTTACCGTTCAGATCAGCTTTAGTATTAATTCCGCTATCAGGACGGACAACAATAATCTGATGATTGTCCATATACGGTTTGGATAATAATAATTGCTGCTGCCGCTGTGGAGTAATGGTTAATCCGTTCCACAGCATATCAACACGTTTACTGTTAAGCTCCGATTCTTTGGCACTCCAGTCGATTGGCTTAAGCTCCACATTCAGACCGGCACGCTTGGCTGCTTCACGAGCCATATCGATATCGAAACCAACTAACTCATTTTTTTCATTACGAAAGCCCATAGGCGGAAAGCTGTCATCCAGCCCCATTACTACCTTTTGACCTGTACTCTCACCGGAGCTGGAAGCAGTACCTGAGGCAGATTCACCACCACAGGCAGCTAACGCCACCGCAACCACAGAACCAAATAAAAAATTACGTATGGCGTTTTGCATATATAAAGTTCCTGATTTAAAGGTATTAGATAATTGTGTCATACACACTATACCGGAATTTTTTAACACTTTCATCTGCCGGCAATCAGGTATTTACTGCAAATACCAGAACACATAGCAAACAAATACCAAGTTATTATTGGTCATTTTATCTCTGATTCAGCATGAACC
This sequence comes from Snodgrassella sp. ESL0304, assembly GCF_013344995.1. NCBI lineage: Bacteria > Pseudomonadati > Pseudomonadota > Betaproteobacteria > Neisseriales > Neisseriaceae > Snodgrassella > Snodgrassella sp. ESL0304. The sequence continues at coordinate 10,391 of NZ_JAAEDR010000006.1, read as the reverse complement.
GTGCTGATACTAACCATGGAGATTCATTGTGATATTATGCGGCAGCCGAATGCAACGCTTGATGGTTCATACGAAAAAACAGTTTACCATCCTCTTCAATACGCCGGATGGGCCATTGATATACTTCACTCAGCAAAGCAGATTGCATAACATCCTGAGGTGTTCCTGAAGCAACTATCTGTCCTTCATTCATTAATACAATAAAATCAGAATGATTTGCTGCCATAGTTAAATCATGGAGTACCATAACAACAGAAAAATCATCGTGATGCTCATGTAAATAATGCATCAGTTGGTGCTGATGACGAATATCCAGATGATTACATGGTTCATCAAGCAGTAGTAATGGTGCATTCTGAAGCAGCGCACGTACTACATTAGCACGCTGCTGTTCACCTCCGGATAAACTGCCTATGCGTTGCTGTGCCAGTGTGCACAAGTCGAAAACATCAAGTAACTGCCGGAGCTTTGCTGCGGGTGCCCGGGCTTTCTTAAACCAACCGCCCTGAGGAGAGCAGCCAAGCTGTACATACTCAACTACCGTAAGCGGCAAATTATATTGTCCGTGCTGACCCACCCATGCAATCTGCCGGCGCTTTAAACTATTGTCAACCGGTTCTCCAAATAATTTGACACCGGCACCATGCAGGCCTAACAGTGCACGCAGTAAAGTTGACTTACCTGCACCATTCGGCCCGATAATACTGATATGCTGATTGGCCGGTAAATCAAGTTGTGGTACCGATAAAATACAACGGCCACGTGGTTGTACATGTACATTGCGAATGGTAAATAAATTTTCCATATCCAGATCCTAGCGACGCAATGGCTGTAAAAACAACCACAGGAAAAATGGTCCGCCAAGTAAAGAAATTACAATACCCACAGGCAAATCAACCGGATAACTCAGCCAGCGCGATACACTGTCTACCAGCAGCAAAAATATTGCTCCCAGCCAGGCAGATAACAGAATAATTTTACGCCGGCTACCGCCACGATTACGGGCAACCACATTCGGTACCATCATACCCAGAAAACCAATAATACCGGCCATTGATACCGCTGCTCCGGTTAATAGAGCTGAGCCTATCACTGCCCATATTCGGGTATTCCCGACAGCAACACCCATACTAATGGCTGTTTCTTCTCCCAGCATCAGAATATCCAGTCGCCTGCCCACTGCCACCAGAACACACAACCCCAGCAGCATTACTACCAGAGCATACCATGGTGAAGTAAAACCAGATTCAGCCAAACTGCCAGCCAGCCAGCTGGTTGCACTGCGTAAAACCATATCATCCGACATAAACAGAATCATGCTTACCAATGCACCACAAAAGGCACTGATAACAAAACCCATCACCAGTAGCCCCAATGTTCCTCCGCCTAGTAGACGATGTACCGTCAGAATCAGAACACATACCAGCAAAGCCCCCAGAAACGCAGCCATTGGTACTGTTACTGCACCCCAGCCACCCGCCAGGACGGCAATAACCCCCAGTGCGGCACCACCGGAAGTACCTATCAGGCTCGGATCCGCCAGCGGATTATCAAATAATGCCTGCAATGCAGCACCAGAAGCGGCCAGTGCGGCACCCACTATCAGCGCTACCAGTACTCGCGGCAGCCGGATACCTAGTGTTATCTCATCCATGGATTGCGGCCATTGCCAGCCACCCATACCCAGTCCCAGACAAAACCAGCTCAACAGTAAACTGAATAATATAGCGGCGATAAACCAAACCAATTTAGGCCAGAACGCACTTTTCACCCTATTGTGATCAGGCGTACCGGCCGTTTGCTGCACTTGCGTCATAATTATTGTGCCAGTTTATAAAGTTTAGGAATAACCTGCGGAGTATTCAGGCCATAACGAAAAATATCATTTGACGGCATAAAATAGATTTTCTTTTGTTTTGCGGCTGGAGAAGCAGCAATTTCCGGTCGTTTAATCAAGCCCTGCACGCCGCCTGTCAGTTTTTGGTTACGTTCGGCAATCAGAATGATATCCGGTTTCGCGGCCAGCCATGCCTCGCGTGACATCGGTTTCATACCTTCAATAGCAGCGGCTGCATTAATACCACCAGCCCGCCTGATGAGTTCATCCGCAGCAGTACCCCGGCCGGAAACATAACGACCATCATAGCTAATCAGATAGCGCTTACCGGTTTTTGGCATCTGTTTCACCTGACTGAGCCAGCGATCTGCCAATGCATTGGCTTCTTTACTCTTACCAATAAGCTGTCCGATCTGGCGAACACCGGCCGCATAGCCATTAATATCATCCTTTGGCGCAACATTCACCGCTTTAACACCTACCCGGTTCAGATTGGCGTAAATACTGGTTGGCTGAGCCATCCACGAACCCAGAACAAGAGTTGGTTTTCTGGCCGCAATCGGTTCCACACTCAGCCCGTGAAACAAGCCGATACTGGGCACATTCTTTAAAGCCGGATTAGTAGAAGCCCTCTCGCGCCCTACTACTTCTTTAGCACTACCCAACTCCACCACAATATCTGCCACATCAGGCGTCAGCGTAACAATACGAGCAGCAAACGCAAATGGAAAAGCAGCGCACATAGCCGCTGCCAACAGTAATTTTTTCATAATCCACCCTTTAATTACTCATATTACAATGGCAGATATACATATTCCTAGTAATTTATGATTTCACCATAACTACAAAATGCATATCTGCCCCGGCTACTTAGCCTGCTAACAAGCCATCCATCAGCTGATGCCATGATTGCATTTCGTCATTACCTTCTTCACGGCGACCAAAAATCTGCACCACAGTTTGACGATTTTTGTCAAAACCTTCTATACAGGTCACATAACCTTCACTGATCGGACGACGTACCACCCAGGTTTCCACAATATCACTATCGCGCAGATGCAAATCAAAGCCTTCTTCCGGTACTTTGGCATCCAGTACATTCAGATAGCCATGTGAACGTACTACATTGTGTAGTTTACCGGTCTGAATCTGCACTAAGCCACGATTACCGACAAATACCATAATTTCCAGATTATTTGCCTGAACATACTGCAGAACTTCTTCCCATACACTGCGATCGACCTGCTTAGTGCTGCCTGCCGGTGCATGACGGTAAGACTGCTGGCGGTCAATTTTAAAAGTCTCCAGCAAACCGCCAAAATGATGTACATCTTTCAGTTCATTCCAGCGCTCCTGAAAGGCCTGCTCGCGCTCTGGCGACAATGGTTCCGGTACCGTTACATTAATTTCCGGTGCCGGCAGAAATTCCGGTTTACCACTGGTTGCGAATTCATCAATCAGTGCCTGCCATGCGTCCAGTTTAGTTTCATCACGCATGAAAACTTTTTCAATACTCATGCCGTATTCGTCATAAAACTGAATCGAACGCATGGTTCTTTCACCAATCACCACTGTTGTAGCGATAGCATGATGCCAGTTATGCAGGAAAAAACGCAAATCCAGCCCGCCCACATTCAGCGCCAGCCCTGTACGCGCAGTCAGCGTTACATGTTCATAAACACCGACTTTTTCATGTACTGCGGCATCATTACGCACCACACTCAAAACTTCTCCCAGGGTTTCCAGCTTAAGTACCAGATCGCGAATCCGGCTGCCCAGATAAACAGAGTCCGGAGCATCTGCCATTAATGCGCCTTCACTCACACCCAGATCAGCTGCTGCCTGACGCGGAAAGTACATTCCTCCTTCGACAGTTGCCTTTTTATCCAGATATTGTTGCCATAAACTCATGTCTCGTTCCTTTACAAAGTTATTATTGATAGTGATTTAGCAAATAATTCAGCTAATTATTTTATTTTCAGATTTATTTAAAAGGTATAGCGCAACCCTACATTAAATGTCCGTCCCGGAGCAGAATAGAAATCAGCATTGTCTCTGGTTAACTTAGTCGCATTGCCGTCGCTTTGCCCAGAGGTTCCCGACTGACTGTTTACATTCGGCATCATGTAAGCAATATCTGCCCAGTTCCAGTATTTCTTATTAAAAACATTATTCACACCGGCACGGAAACTCAGATGCTTAGTTGGTTTCCAATAGCCACCCAAATCAACCAGTGCATAATTTCTGGACGGATTATAGTAACTTGTTCCTTTTGGAACATTTTGAATGTCGCTATCATCTTTTTTCGCCACATAGGTTAAATCAACATTGGCTCCCCACACTTCCTTATCATAGGCAAGATCAAGTTTCACTTTAACCGGCATCACTGAGTTAAGCGGTCTGTCTACGCCTTCCTGGCGAATCGAGCCACGCGAATAGGCTATTGAACCATTTATTTTCCAGTCTGGTGCGAACTTCCAGCGTGCATATGCTTCACCGCCGTAAATATGTGCCTTACTGAAATTCTGTGCCTGCAATACCAGCGTCTGTTTACTGCCCGGACGGCTCCATACAGCATCAGCCGGTAGCTTCACCACATCAGAAATATTTACATAATCAATAAAGTTTTTATAGTGATTATCAAATCCGGCTATACCGTATTCAAAAACATCATTTTTACCGCGTAAACCAAGCTCAAAATTATTTGCAGTTTCCGCTTTTAGATTCGGATTACCCCAGGAACTGTAGTTTCCCGGATTCCATGAAGAAGCCAGCTGCTGAGATGATGGCGCATTAAAACCACGGGCATACTGAAAATACGGTACCAGCAACGGAGTAATCTGGTAGGAAATACCCAGACGGGGGGTCAGCGCACTTTGATGTTTTTTGCGCAATTCACCGATTTCACCATTGATTCCGGTTACAAAGCCATTGGAATTAGGCTTCATATTATAGTAAGCAGCCGACAAACCCGGACTGACAACCAAATTTCCCCATTGCAGATCTGCATCTATATACGCACTGGCCCGAATAGTTGTGTTATCGGCATTAGGTTTCGATCTGGCATAATATCCTTGCCAGTCACTAGTTAATTCATGGTGCGCAAAACTCAGACCATAGCGCCATTCCTGACTCAGACTACCTGTATCAAAATGCGATGACCAGTCTGTTGTCAATCCCCATACTTTATCTTTATTGGTAAAATCAAAAACGCAACGATTATTCCGGTCAGGAACCATACTGGTACAGCCTTTGACATAGTCACGCCGGGTACTTGAATCTGTTTTAGTCTGTTGCCAGTAAATCTGAGTTTTACCTGAATGAATCAATCCCTCATCACTATGATAATCATGCCCCAGTGAAAACCGTGTTTTCTTGTTGTCATCTATACCGCGTACATCAGTATAGGTACTATTTACCTGAGACAATGAATCAGTCCACTGATTGCGGCTCAAATATTCAGCAGTAAAATTCAGGGTATTTTTGTCATTAATATCAAATTCGTGCTTAGTAAGAAAATACCGGCTATTGTGATCAACAGGGTCTGATTTAGTACGCAAAGCCCCTTTGCCACCAATATTACCCCGGTTATCCACTTCATCACCTTTACGGTAAGTACCCAGTACCATTCCGCGCCAGCGGTCACTTCTCATTGCACCGACACCTGTTACCGCTGTAGATTTATCCACACTGTTATACTGAGTATCAATATAACCACCCTGATCTTTATCCTGCAAAATCTCATCGGGGGTAAGTGTGTGCATAGCAACAACACCGCCCAAACCAAAACCACGGGCATTTTTACTGATATCAACACTACTGAGCGCGGAAACATCCATAAAATTACCACGACCGAAAATCGCATACTGTCCCGTATGCTTCATTTCATTTGCTTCAGGCAACTCAATTCCATCAATGGTCATACCAACCCGGTTACCACTTAAACCACGAATATTGACACTGTCATTACCCTGTCGTGTACCCTGAGTATCCAATACCTCTACACCCGGAACATCTTTTAATGCCGTTTTTAAATCCACCGCACCTTGTTTCTTAATAGTATCTGCCTTGACTTTAGTATCTTTGAATACACTTGGCGTAACACGTTTACCCTCAACATGAATTGTTGGCAAATGAGCTTCGCCTTCGGCATAAACTACTGCAGGAAAGCCGATATAAGCTACAGCCAGCGCAATAATCTTGGGTGAGCGGCGCATATTAAGTTAACCCCTTTTGACACAAATTAATATAAAGATGCCGCATTGTAATCAATAATGATTCTTTTATACAAGTGCAAATAGGAATTATTCTTATTAATTTTAAGTCATATTTTTCTAATACTGCTCATCTGCTTTTTACAGTATTCTTATAAATGACAGTAAGCATAAATATGTTTTAAATCCGGACAGATCGGTTTTGTAAAAATATAATTTTTTATTAATATAAAAACATCACTTCCTCATAATTATTAAAATTACTCTTGTATAAAATTATACAAACTTTGTTTTAGGTTATTTTATATTCTGAATTTATCTTTCAGAGTAATAAAAAATTTATTTTATCAATTATATTATCAAAATAAAATTTGCTAATTTCTATATAATAAGTATCTCTCATCACCGCTTACTGTCGGTTTACCACTGTCTAATTCAGATTATTATTTTTTTAACATTCTAAATGTATCAATGAGAACCAGACAAATACAAAATACTTCCTGAAACAATCATCATAATTAAAATTACACATCCAGATTACAAAACACAGCAGCCTGCTACCAGAGCTTAATCAGGCTATATTACAATTATTCCATTATTTATATTGATTATCACAGACAGCCATGCAACTTGATCGTACTCTTCAGTATCAGATTCTTACCGAACTTACCGATTGTTTTCCGAATCCCTCATCGCAGGAATTTTTTGACCAGTTAGTAACACAATATAGCCTTGATCATGTACTGGGCAATCTTATCTATCTGGACGGACACGGATTAATTCGGTTAAAAATCGATCAGGGATTTAATTATAAAGAAATTCTCTGGACACTAACCGAACCAACCGTAAAGGCATTTGATTTTCTGGCAGACGATGGTGGTTTAGCAGCTATTCTGCAGACCGGAACAGAAAAACCGAATAATAAATAGGCAAATTCCTAACTTGGTCAGAAAATTTAATAAAAATGAGACATTAAAGTATATAAAATCATTTGTTTTTATGTATTCTAATGGTAGAAATGTATTTAGTTTGGTAAATTACAGATTCTGAATTATTGTTAACTGATTCATATTGCTTTTTTCCGTAAGATTACGAAAGAAAGTAATATAGCAGGTGATTATCTTGCATAAAAGTACAAACCTTCATATCTTTTCGCTCAAAGAGAAAATCTATCTTTTTTTTTCATCATTTTATTACCACTTATTAGCATTCGCCTAAGCATTTACTATTATCCCTCCTCATCACAAATCCAGAGCATCAATCAGGAAATCTTTCAGCTTTCATTACAACAGCAAGAGTTACTACAGCAGCCTGAAAGTTATGAGAATAACTGCAAGCGTCAGCAAATAAAGCAAGAAATTAAAAAGCATAATTTCGCACTTACATATGCCAGACCACTCGCTGCAGGCGGCATAGTTAGCGGTATCGTGTGTCTTTTTACCGGCGTGATTGCTTTATTCCTGATTCAGCGCCTAGGCAGAAAAGCAGATAAATCATTAAAACAGTTACGCATTAATTTTACTCGTGCGTCGCATATGATACAGGCAATTTTACTGATATTGCCCATCAGTCTTATCCTGTCTTTTTTATTCGTTTTCATAATACTTACTGATGGTACAAGACCGGAGAAGGCAATCATCCCTCTGTTTGTTGTAGCAGGATTATGCTTTTTCTATTTACACAGATATAACAAACAGGATAATACAGGAACAGCCAGAGTAAGCGGTGTGCTGATCACGACTGAAACCAATCCGGCATTATGGAAATTAATTAGGGAAATTGTACAAAAGCTTGGGTTAAACGCTATGCCAAACCATATTGTACTTTGCATAGGAAATGGCTTCAGGGTAAGTAATAAAGCAGTTCGTCTGTATCCGGACAGAATAGTATTAACAGGAAATACTTTATATCTGGACAGTACTTATATTAATTATTTAACCTTAGCAGAATTATCCAGCATAATTGCGCAGAGATTAAGTCATATTGCCAGTAATGATTTAAATGTATCTGCAAATTTTAATCGTCAGATTGATAAGTTAACTGAAACAGCTAATTTTTTATACCAGAATTATTTATCCTATTCTTTATTCGAAAATTATTTATTCTACCCTCCATATTTGCTAGCCAAATATTTTTATTGTTCGTTCAACAAAGCAATTCATTGGTGGTATCGTTCCACAGAAGCTATGGCGGATTTAAATGTTTTAAAAGTTACCCATAAAGAGCAATTTGCTTTAGCCTTAAGTAAAATGCATCTTTTGCAAACACGAATTAATCAGGCATTGGAAAATTATTACTATAAAACACATATAAACTTTCTGCCTTTAGATTATGTTACACACTATGTAGAACACTCAGAAACACCTTCGCTTAGCAAACTTCTAAAAAAATCACCTTCTGTTTATGCCCGGCACCCGACTTTAGCTCAACGACTGTCTTACATTAAATATGGCGAATTAAACCGTTTGAGTGGGTTGCTCATCAACATTAGTCCGACCACGCTTCTGAAAGATTTATTTAGTAAAGAACTAAACATCCTGCAATCAGATTATCAAAATGATATACAGGAAACAGCAGAAACTAAATTAAATTATCTGAAACATATCAGTAGTCAACCTCAGGAAACCATTACCTTAAAACAGGGCGGAATAATCAGATCGTTTCTGCGATCCCTGCTGGCTGGTCTGTTTATCTTAATAACATATGCTTGTATTACAACTGATAAAGCACATGATTCAGAGTGGCTGATAGGTGTCATTATCCTCTCAATGATCAGTGCTTTTTGCTTATTCAGATGCTACAAAATGTATAAAAGCATTGGTTCAGCACTACTTACCATGAAGCCACGCGGATTAATTCTTCCCTGCTTTGATAAAGCTATTCCATGGAAGCAAATAGACTCTTTTGAGATAACTGGCCAAATGTACAAAAAGCTAACTCTTTATCTCAATCCAGCATTCAAACCGGGAGAATTCAAACCATGTAACGCAAAAATAAAATATAACAAACGAAATAATCATATCCAGATAACTGCATATGAAATCAGAGGCAAATTAAAGTTACCGGATTGTGAGTCTTTAATATCAGACTACATAAGAGTTGCTCATGCCCGAATAGAGCTGCAGTTATTTATGCAAAACAAAAATAATCAATAGATTATGAGTAAATTCATTATTATTCCTATTATTCTGCTTCTTCAGATGGCCGGCTATATATTTCTGTTTTATGAAAATAAACATGGACATGCCGATGTTCCTATTGAATGGGTCATATTTAACATTTTGGGAATTTTTAATCTGATTGTATTGGTACTGTCTTATTTTCTTTTTTTTAATTCTGAAAATAAAATTTCTTTTTGGTGGATTCCCGTAACAATAGCTGTAATTACTATTATTATACTGATTATTCAATATATAAGAATGGCTATGGGTGAATTCTGAATTTATTAGCACAAAACGGGACAGGGAAAAGAGAAAAATTTATTTTTTGCAATAATAGAAAGAAAAGGAGGTAATATAACCGATATAAAATCTTATATTAATTATTTAACTTTAACAGCATAATCGCACATAAATTAAATCACATTGCCAGAAATCATTTAAATGCATAAGCAAGTTTTAATCATCAATTTTAATCATCAAATTGATAAGTTAACTGAAACAATTGATTTATTAAAAAATTATTTATTTTATCGAATATATCTGCCATCTAAACATTTTTTTATCATTCATTTAACTGGACAATTTATCAATGGAATCGTTCCAAAGAGTTTATGGCAGATTTAGATGTTTTAAAAATAATTCCTAAATAATACTTTACCTTAGACGTATCTTTTGCAGGAGCCAATTATTTAGGCATTGGAAAATTAATATTACAAAACAGATATAGATTATCTGACTTAGATTATGTTACATATTATGCAGGAAAGTCAGAAACACTGTCACTTAGCAAACTACTTAAATAATCACCTTCTGTTTACAACCGATACCCGAATTTAGCTCAACGGCTGTCTAGTATTAAATATTACCAGCCTAAATCATTGAATATTTTACTCATTAGCATTACTGCAACCAGACTTCCGGAAGATCCGTTTAATAAGGAGTTAAGCATTCTGTAATCGAATTACCAAAACGATGTACAGGAATTAGTAGAAATTAATTTAGATTATCAAAAAAGCATCATTAATGATCATCAGGAACCTGTAACTATCCCCTAAAATAGTACAGCAAGAAAGTAGAAAATTCTCTATGATATTTTTAAGGAGAATTTCAATATGAAAAAATTTTCAGAGCATCAAATTGTATCTATTTTAAATGAAGCTGAAGTTGGCATCTCTGTCA
>NZ_JAAEDR010000005.1:0-21302 GCF_013344995.1 Snodgrassella sp. ESL0304 | reverse complement strand
GAACAAGCAAGAAAAATAACGGAAGAATGGTTAGAAATATATAACACAGAAAGACCGCATGAAGCATTAAATAATATGACACCAATTGAATATAGAAACATGAAACAAATAGCATGATTTTCTACTTGGTTTGTGTGCTAACAATGGGGTATTTACAAACCCATTATCCTAAAACCGGGCGGAATTATCAGATTACTTATGCGATTCCTGCTGGCAGGTCTGTTTATCTTAATAATATATGCTTGTATTACAACTGATAAAGCACATGATTCAGAATGGCTGATAACTGTCATTATCCTCTCAATAATCATTGCTTTCTATTTATTCAGATGTTACAAAATGTATAAAGGCATCGGTTCAGCATTATTTACCATAAAATCACAAGTATTGATTTTTCCCTGCTCTGATAAAACCATTCCATATGAGCAAGTAAACACTTTTGAAATAACTGATAAGATGTACAAAAAGCTATATCTTTATCTCAATCCAGAATTTAAACTGGGAAAATTTAAACCATGTAAACGCAAAAATAGAATATAACAAACAAAATAATCATATCCGGATAACTACATACGAAATCAGAGGCAAAATAAAGTTACCAGATTGTGGTCCTTTAATATCAAATTATATAAAAATTGCTAAAGCCAGAATAAAGCTGCAGTTATTTACAAAAGAAAGATAATCCGCGACATAAACGACAATAAATAGTAAGCAGAAAAAATTTATTCAATATATATTTATTGAAAACAACTGTATACTATAGTTGTCAGTACATCTTATAGCTGGTTCAATTTTTTTCTGCTAGTTGTCTGACTTTCTTTTAACCTTTACTGGTTAATTTATCCGGGGTGCCGCTGGCTGAGATTACACCCGTAGAACCTGATGCGGTTAGTACCGCCGAAGGGAGTATAAAACACGCTTTTTTCCGAAAAATAAGTCTGTTTTGTTACTCCTTAATATATTATTTATTAAAGGAGCTTTTATGCCTTCGTTTCAATCACTCACAGAAGCCTGTCAGGATGAATGGAACCGCTATATTCAGCATGATTTTATCCGCCAGCTAGGTAAAGGAATATTGGATAAATCGTGTTTTCAGCATTACTTAAAACAGGATTATCTTTTTTTAATTCAGTTTGCGCGTGCATGGGGACTTGCAGTTTATAAAAGCCATGATGTATTTGAAATACGCAAGGCATTAGCAGGTCTCAAGACTATTATGGATACTGAGCTGGAATTACATATACAGTATTGTAAGGAATGGGACATCAGTGAACAGGAACTTAGTACTCTGCCCGAAGCCAAAGCAAATATTGCATATTCACGCTATATACTTGATGCCGGACATCAGGGGGAATTACTGGATTTACATGTTGCACTGGCACCATGCTTAATCGGATATGGAATTATTGCCTGTTGGCTTAAAGATCAGCCATGGTATCAAACAATTAATAACCCTTATCAAAGCTGGGTAGAAATGTACGCAAATGATGAATTTCAGATTGCTATGCAGGAAGAAATAGACTGGATTAATCAGCGGTTAGCCGATATTGATTCACAGCGCTTTCAGCAACTGAGCAAAATTTTTACTAAAGCGACGCAATTAGAAGCTGATTTCTGGCAAATGGGACTGGATAAAAGCTACTAACTAAACCTTTTATATGCATGACTTTCCTGTCAGGGTAACTGATGGGAAAGTTCAATAATATTCATATAGCATATTATTTCTATTAGAATAAATTTAAATTTTTAAAACAACACTAGAAATTGTATGATTGATTATTCTCTATAAAAAATTGTTTATTTAAAACTCTGCTTCAACATTTATATTAATTAGATTTCCAATTAATCAAAACGCGGTACATCTGAAATTGAAATTTTCTGCTTTGTAATACTCCGGACAAAATTAATCAATAATGGGGCGGAATTTCATTAGCCGGATTAAATGGTTCGTTACCATTTTCTATCTTGTCTGGCAGGCGCTGATAAAGCAGACGCAGTTGTGCCTGCTGTAAATCCAGAGTTTGCTGAATTCGTGCTATGGTATCACTCAGGCTCTGGATAGTTTCTGCCTGTAGTGCACTTTCAATTTCCAGCTCTTCGATTCGGTGTTGTAATGCTTCCAGTATTTCAGGCATGTTGTTATCCATTGTTTGATTATTTAATCTTTACCGGCAAAGATAATCTAATTTTGATTATTTGTAATAAAAAAACCTGAGCAATAAACTGCTCAGGTTTTTTAAACCAGTAAGAAATAATTATTTCAGTTTGGTTTCTTTGTACAGTACATGTTTACGCACTACCGGATCGAATTTTTTGATTTCAAATTTACCGGACATGGTACGTTTATTTTTGGTAGTGGTATAAAAGTGACCAGTACCAGCAGAAGATTCCAGTTTAATTTTGTCGCGCATTGCTCTATCCTTAAATCACAATATGATTAAGCTTCACCGCGAGCGCGCAGGTCGGCCAATACTACATCGATACCTACCTTGTCGATTGTACGCAAGGCGGCGTTAGAAACGCGCAGGCGTACCCAACGGTTTTCACTTTCAACCCAGAAACGACGTGATTGCAGATTAGGCAAGAAACGGCGTTTGGTTTTATTGTTGGCGTGTGACACGTTGTTGCCACTCATCGGGCGCTTACCGGTCACTTTACATACACGTGCCATGGTTAACTCCAAACTTCTAATAATTTTGTAAAACGCGATTTATACCATGAAAAGCGGAATCTATTCAAGGGTTAAATCATTTTGTATGACATGAACAGCTGAAAATGTTGCTGTTGAATCAGGCAAACTGTAGTAAGTACAGATCTGATACAGGCTGATTACTGGTTCAGGTTACTGCCTGCACTGTATTTTCAGTAAGCTGCTTATGTCGTCAGACGGATGGCAGAGTAATACTGCCATCCGGATTTCAGACAATTACCGCACTGTGGTTGTGGTAGTAGTTGTCGTGGTAACGCTAGTGTTTTCTGCAGGTGTGACCGTTTTCTGATTCAGGCCGCCACCCAGTGCTTTATAAAGATCGGCACGGTTTTCCAGCAGAGTCTGCTGTGTATTGAGTAATGCCTGCTGTGCTGCATAACTGTCACGTTCTGCGTCCAGCTGTTCCAGTGAGCTGGCTATGCCGTGTTTATACCGTAACTGTGTGAGCTTGTAGCGATTAGTTTGTGCCTGTTCACCACGTGATTTTGCCTCATACTGCTTTTTAAGGGAATCACGCGCCACCAGTGCATCGGCCACATCACGGAAAGCAGCCTGTACAGTTTGCTCATACTGGGCTACAGCAATGTTTTTACGCGCTGTTGCCAGATCCAGATTACCTTTGTTTTGCCCCCATGTGAAAATCGGCAGGGTAATCTGTGGCGTAAAGCTCCATGTACGGTTCGGACCATTGAAGAGATGACCAATATCGTTGCTGCCGGAGCCAATACTGCCGGTCAGGCTGATGCGCGGGAAAAATGCTGCCCGTGCCGCACCGATGTTGGCATTAGCAGATTTAAGCGCAAACTCAGCTGCACGTACATCCGGCCGCTGATACAAGATGGTCGACGGCAAGCCGGCCGGCAGCTCCACATTCACAAACTGGCGGCTCAGTGGTGCTGCTGCCGGTAAATCGTCCGGCAATGGTTTACCCACCAGCAAAGTTAAGGCATTGTGCGCCTGTTCACGCGCCTGTTTAGCCGCAGCATAATCGGCACGGGCTGTTTCGATTTGTGCTTCTGCTACATCTACCTGCACCTGTGAAATCACACCGGATCTGAATTGCAGATCAGTCAGACGCTTGCTTTCTTCACGTGATTTTAATACACGGCTGGATAAGTCCATTTGTGCCTGAGCAATACGCTCAGCAAAGTAGGCTTTGGCCACGCTGGCAATCAGGCTGATCTGGGTAGAGTCGCGCACCTGCTTTTGCTGGAAATACTGATTCAGAGCCGCATCAGACAGGCTTTTAACCCGTCCGAATAAATCCAGCTCAAATGCGGTTACACCTAAACCGACATTATATGATTCTGCAATATAGCTGGTTTGCTGACCCGTAGCATCACGCATAGCGCTTAAGTCCTGCGCAACACGCGAACGTCCGCCATTACCTGTCGCACCTAATGCAGGCAGGCGGTCTGCGCGCTGAATAGCATACTGAGCCCGAACCGCTTCCACGTTTAATGCGGCCACACGCAAATCACGGTTATTAATTAAAGCCAGATTGATAATCTGTTTCAAACGCTCATCAGCGAAGTAGTCCTGCCAGCCGAGATTGGCGGCAGCCACTGAACCGGCATACCGGTCATTGGCTGCTGCACCTGGAAAGGTTTCTGCCAGCTCTACTTTCGGCTGATGATAGCGGGGTGCCATCGAACAGGCAGACACTACTCCGGCAACTAATACAGCCAGCAGAGTAGGTTTCACTATGTGTTTCATGCTTTATCCTCTTTGTCTGTCTGATTGGCAGACTGCACACTGACACTGCCATCACTGTTTACTGTCATCGGCAGATTTTTGTCATTGTCAGGAGTACCGCCATTTTTGTCGTTCTTTTTCCTGCTGAACAGACTGCGTACAGTTGAATAGAATACAGGTACAAAGAACAGAGCCAGACAGGTACCCACTAACATTCCCCACAATACGCTGGTACCAATGGCTCGCTGACTCGCAGAAGAGGCACCACTGGCAAAGTACAGAGGCACTACACCCATAATGAACGCAATGGATGTCATCAGAATCGGACGGAAACGCAGGTGAGCGGCAGCCAGTGCAGCTTCAAGCGGACTTTTACCCTGCTCTTGCAACTCCTTGGCAAACTCCACAATCAGAATGGCGTTTTTAGCACTCAGACCAATTACGGTAATTAACCCCACCTGAAAATAAACGTCGTTCTCCATACCGCGCATCCATGTACCCAGCACGACACCAAGCAGACCCAGCGGTACTACCAGCATTACGGATAATGGAATTGTCCAGCTTTCATATAGTGCGGCCAGACACAGGAATACAGCCAGCAGTGAGAACATATAGAGGATGGTAGACTGGTTACCCGCATCTTTTTCCTCTTTAGACAGACCTGTCCACTCATAACCAAAACCATCCGGCAGCTTGCTGGCAATTTTTTCCATTTCATTCATGGCATCACCAGTACTGTATCCCGGAGCAGCATTACCGGTAATCGCCATAGCGGTATAGCCATTGTAGCGGACAGTTTGTGCCGGGCCGGTAATCCAGCGTGTCTTCATGATGCCGGATAATGGTACGGGCTGTCCCTGTGCGTTATTAACGGTAAGTTTGCTCAGGTCTTCAGGTGTCATACGGGAAGCCACATCTGCCTGTACAATTACGCGCTGCATACGTCCTTTATTCGGGAAGTCGTTAACGTAGTTGGAACCCAGAGCAGTACTTAATACAGTTGAAATATCACCGAATGACACGCCTTGTGCATTAGCAGCATCGCGGTCGATATCAATCTGCAATTGCGGTTCATCTTCCATACCGTCCGGACGTACCTGTGTCAGCACTTTACTTTCACGCGCCATACCCAGCAGCTGATTACGCGCGGCCAGTAACGCCTCATGACCTTTACCGCCACGGTCTTGCAGCCGGAAGCTAAAGCCGGTACTGGTACCCAGTTCAGGAATGGATGGCGGTACCAGAGCAAAGATATAACCATCACGTACTGAACCCATCATAGCACCGGTAATACGGTTAGCCAGTGAATTGGCGCTGTGTTCCGCACCGCTACGTTCTGACCAGTCTTTCAATACAAGGAAGCTCAGACCAACGTTCTGCCCCTGACCGGTCATACTGAAGCCCAGTACGGATACCATGTTTTTCACTTCAGGCTGATGAAGAGTGAATTCTTCCATCTTCTTGAAAGTATCCAGTGTACGATGCTGAGTCGCACCCGGCGGCAACTGAATCAAAGCAATGGAATAACCCTGATCTTCCTCCGGCAGGAATGAAGTCGGCAGACGTACCATTACTAATAACGCACAGGCTGTGATAGCAGCATAGATGATGAACATACGTACGCTGCGATGCAGTACATAAGCCACTTTGGATTCGTATTTTTTGGCACCGCTGGTAAATTTGCGGTTAAACCAGCCATAAAAACCCTTTTTCTCCGCTTCATGTTCGTTAACCGGTTTAAGCAAAGTAGCACACAAGGCCGGTGTCAGCGACAATGCCAGAAAAGCAGAGAAGAAAATGGCTACCGACATCACAATAGAGAACTGACGGTAAATATTACCAGTAGAACCGGAGAAGAACGCCATCGGGATAAATACGGTAATCAGTACCACTGTAATACCGACTACAGCGCCGGAAATCTGCCCCATAGCCTTTTCTGTAGCAGGCTTTGGCGGCAAATGTTCATCGGCCATGATACGTTCTACGTTTTCCACCACCACAATGGCATCATCGACCACAATACCGATTACCAGTACCATGGCAAACATGGTCAGTACGTTAATCGACAGACCGGCAAAGTACATGATGGTAAAAGCACCCAGCAAAGCAATCGGTACCACAATCGTCGGAATCAGGGTATAGCGAATGTTTTGCAGGAATACCAGCATAACAAGGAATACCAGTACAATCGCTTCTACCAGAGTATGTACCACTTTTTCAATGGAAATACTAACGAAAGTGGAGCTGTCATATGGTGCAGACCAGCTCATGCCGGCAGGGAAATATTTTTGCAAATCGGCCAGCTTAGCCTTAACTGCATTGGCTGTAGCCAGTGCGTTACCTTTAGTCGTCAGCTGAATACCTGCACCCACCACGTCTTTACCATTCAAACGGGCACCAGTAGAGTAATCCTGTTTACCCAGCTCTACACGAGCAACATCTTTCAGACGTACCAGTGAACCATCGGTATTGGCTTTAACAATAATATTTTCAAACTGTTCAACTGTTTTCAGCTGACCTGGGACAATGATAGTCGCTGTAGTCTGAATATTATCAGGTGAAGGCAAAGCACCCAGACTACCTGCAGAAATCTGCTGGTTCTGTGCAGCTACTGCGGCATTAACTGCTGCCGGGGTCAGATTAACACTGCGCAGCTTGTCTGAATCCAGCCAGACACGAATGGCGCGTTCAGAACTGAACACCATTACATTACCTACACCGTCAATACGCTGTAATTCCGGCTGAATGTTACGTACCACATAGTCTGCCATATCTGCCGGGGTCAGATTAGGACTATCACTGGTATACATGGTTACCATCAGGAAGTTACTCCGTGATTTAGCAATCTGTACACCAGTCTGTTTGACCATAGCCGGCAAACGCGGTTCTGCTCGTGAAAGCGCATTCTGCACATTCATCTGTGCAATATCATCATCAGTACCCGGGTAGAAGGTCAGGGTTAATGTACCCGTACCGTTGGATAACGATTTTGCTTCCATGTATTCCAGGTTTTCCAGACCGTTCATTTCACGTTCGATACGTGACAATACAGTATCTTCAATGGTCTGGGCATCAGCACCCGGATAGGAAATAGTCAGGCTGATGGAAGGAGGAGCTACTGTCGGATACTGGGCAACAGGCAGCTTGGTAATACACACTATACCGGCAATGATGATGAACAGCGCCACCACCCATGCAAAAATCGGTCGGTTAATAAAAAATCGTGACATATTACAGATTCCTTACTGAGCCTGAGAGGCAGATGCCGCAGAAGCTTTAGGTGCAGATGCAGAAGCAGCCTTAGCCTGAGGCACAGACGCACCATTAGCAGGTGCAGGTTTCCACGGCTGAGTCTGTACTTTCTTCGCACCGGTTAACTGCACTAGTGCCAGACCATCCATTGCTACTTTATCTCCCGCACGCAAACCTCCGCTGATTACCCAGTTTGTGCCTTTTTGCTGTACTACGGTTACATTGCGCACAGCCAGACTGCCATCAGCATTAACCACCGTAACCGTATCACCACTGGCACCACGGGTTATTGCCTGCTGAGGCAAGACGATGGCATTCTGAATTTCAGCCTGCGGAATCTCTACACGTACAAACTGTCCGGGCAGCAGCATATCATCATCATTAGGAATTTCGGCACGTACTTTAACTTCACCGGTACCTTCATCTACTGTCATATCTGTAAACAGTAAACGACCTTTTTGCGGATATTCACTACCGTCATCAAGCTTGATGGCCACTTCGACGGCACCATTGATGGTTTTCATCTTACCGGCAGCAATATCCTGACGGATCTTCATTGCCTGTGCGGCAGTCTGGGTCAGGTCAACATATAAAGTATGTGTTTGCTGAATCAGCGCCAGCTGAGTAACATCATTCTGGCCGACCAAAGCGCCTTCAGTTACCAGCGCCTTACCAATACGGCCTGAAATCGGAGCACGGACATAGGCATAACCAACATTAATCTGTGCGCTTTTAATTGCAGCCTGTGCGCTGTCAATCTGTGCATGCGCCAGGCGCTGTTGTGCGATTGCCTGATCAAATTCCTGTTTACTGATTGCGTTAGCTGCAACCAGCGGGCGATAACGGACAATATCGGCATCAGCCTTCGCCGCATTAGCCTGTGCGGTTGCCAGACTGGCACGTGCCGATTGCAAAGAAGCTACATAAGGCGCATTGTCGATCTGAAACAGTGGTTGGCCTTCTTTAACATAAGTACCTTCTGTAAACAGACGTTTCAGCAAAATACCAGCCACACGGGCACGTACTTGTGACTCGCGAATCGGCTTCAAACGACCAGTCAGCTCGGTATCTACAGTCACCGTTTCCGGATGTACAGTCAGTACACTAACCATTGGTGCAGGTGGTGCTGGTGCTTTGTCGCCTTTGCCACATGCAGCTAATGCCAGCGCACTTGCCAGTACTATCGCACTGATGCGCCATTTATCTGCTTTTCGATTCGTTCCCATATTCACCTCAATATGTGCATATATACTTTAAAAATTAAATAACTTTTTACTATACTGTGCTAAAAATATGACAAAAATAGCGCTGGTGCCAACACTTAGGGCTGCCGAAATCTAAATATCAGGCAGCCAGCAATGCGACAACAGACGATTAAATAAGAATAGCTTTACGCTGCGCATTATACATGCAACAATGTATGTATACCAGATGCAATAATTTAATACTTAAGTTATTTTAATCAAAAAATCTTGTGCTAATCTGAATTAAATACAGATTTGCCTAATTTAATTTACAGATAAACGGAAATTTATTATGCGCAAGACCAAAGAAGAAGCCCTGCAAACCAAAGAGGCTCTCATGGCTGCTGCACTGGATATATTTTACCGGCGCGGTGTCAGCCGTGCTTCACTGCAAGAAATTGCCAGCGCAGCCGGCGTGACTCGCGGTGCTTTATACTGGCATTTTAAAAATAAGGAAGACTTATTCGATGCGTTATTCCAACAGGTTTTCAGTAAACTGAGCAGCCAATTGCAGCATGACATTGACACCAGTTCTCCTGACGCATTGAACAATCTGATGCAGGCGCTGAAACACATGTTTCAACGTATGGCTACGGATAATAATTATCGTAAATTCTGTCATATCCTGCATTTGAATTGTGAGCACACTGCTGACAACCATGCGATTGTGGCTTTGTTGCAAAAATACCAAAATTTATGGTGGCAAAACCTGTGTGCTGTATTTCATATGTGCTGTCAGCAGCATATTTTGCCCGCAAATATCAATATCCAGCAGGCTGCCCTGTATTTTCAGGCCCTGTTTATGGGATTAACCAATTTATGGCTGACTGACCCGGATAATATAGATATTACCAGTATTGCCCCTAATTTTATTAATATTGCCCTCGAATCACTGCACCATAATCCGAATCTTCGCCAGTAAATCATCCATCCTGATTGGAATTGATACTTTACATAAATAAATAGCAGGCAATAACCGAGCTCGTTGCCTGCCAGATTTCAATAGAAATAACAAATTGTTAATCAATCATCATCACGTACACGTAATAACATCACCGGAATATCAGACTGTCGTAACACACCTTCAGCCACAGAGCCCATTAATATATGCATAAAACCACTGAAGCCGTGAGTACCCATCACCAGCAAATCAACATTATGTTCCGTCGCTTCCTGAATCAGCATATCAGCCACCTTATCACCGGCACTTTCCAGCACCTCAATTTCATATTGCATACCGGATTCTTCAAGTAGTTTTTCTGCCTGCTCTAAACCTTTTTTACCTGCTGCATTAACTGCTTTGCGTACTTCTTCAGAGGGCAGTGCACCCACACCACCCCAGCTAAACTGTGCCAGATCCACAACATTGACTACCCGTAGAACCGCATTACATAATTTAGCCAGCATTATTGCTTCCTGCAAGGCTCGCATAGCAGCTGCACTTTCATCTACCGGTACCATAATTTTGTGATACATCGTTATTCTCCCTGCCCGACAAACCATAACTGCGTTTGTTAATAAACTGAAAAACAACAATACAACCTAAGAAATACTGGCAAAGCTTAGCACAAATTTGCCTGATACAAACATCAGCCGGCTACAGAATACCTCAAAAACTGCTACCATCTAGCCTGAATCCAGTAAGGAAAACCCATGAGCCGTATTCATATCGAACCACCCGAACACTGGCTGTTTCATACCACAATCAAGGTATATATCGGTGACATTAATTATGGCAATCATCTGGCCAATGATGCCGTATTACGCCTGTGCCATGAAGCACGGCTGCGCCTGCTGGCCTCGTTCGGCTTTAGTGAAATGGATATTGGTGGTACCGGTTTGATTATGCTTGATGCTGCTCTGCAATTTCAGGGACAAAGCTTCTATGGTGATGAATTAAACTTTGATTTGGGTATATCTGAACTAAGCAACACCGGTTTCAGTATTTTGTACCGTATAACCCGTGTCAACGATGGTGCTGCTATTGCCATGGTAAAAACCGGTATGGCTTTTTTTAATTATGAACGCCAGCGTATCAGTCGTACACCTGAGGCTTTTCGTCATCTCATTGCACAGAGTAATTAAATGCAGACTACTTCATCCCCCAACTGGATACTCTGGAATGAATTTTTTCAGCACTTACAGCAGCGTGGTCTGTCTGCCTTAACCTGCACTGCCTACACTCGTGACCTGATTCAGCTCATCCGGCTTCTGCCCGATAACCTTACTGCTGAAAGCATTACACGGTTGCATCTGGTCGGTGCATTGAAAAAACTTAGCGGGATGGGTGATAAGCCTGCCTCACTGGCCCGTAAGCTCAGTACGTGGCGAGCCTATTTTAATTTCCTGCAACGTCAGGGAAAAATTGAAACTAACCCAACTAACAATATTAAAGCTCCTAAAGCGGGGGCACGTCTGCCAAAAGCCGTTCCGGCGGAAAAACTAAATCACACATTTGACCAGCCCACAGCCGAAGATACTCTATCACTGCGCGATCAGGCTATTTTCGAATTACTGTATGGCAGTGGTTTACGCCTGAGCGAACTCGTGCAACTGGATTTGCATCACCTAATGCTGAATGAAAACTGGGTTCATGTTAGTGGTAAAGGGAACAAACAGCGTCAGGTTCCTTTGGGTCAGAAAAGTATTGATGCTTTACGGCGCTACCTGCCCTGCCGTTATGCCATTGCGGGAGAAAATGCCGTTTTTACCAGTCAGCGCGGCACACGTCTGAGTGCGCGTCAAATTCAAAACCGTTTAAATGTCTGGTCAATTACTCATGGCAGCGACCGCCATTTATCACCACATATGCTGCGGCATAGTTTTGCCAGCCATGTTTTACAAAATGCTCATGACATCCGCGCTGTACAGGAACTGCTTGGGCATAAATCCATCAGCACTACCCAGCAATACACTAAGCTGGATTTCAATCATCTGGCACAAATTTATGATAGTACTCATCCGCGTGCCAAACGTCGTAACAAATAGCCGTTTTAACTCTGAATCTGTTTATGCTTAATCAAACACAATCCATGATTGCCAGTATCGTTTTGCTTAATCTTCTTGGACAGCTATCTCCGGGGCCGGATATGCTGCTTATCAGCAAAACCGCACTGAATTATTCACGCTGGGCTGCATTTTGCGTAGCACTTGGCATTACTACAGGCGTGGCTTTCTGGTTATTACTGACTATTGAAGGTTATAGCGCCTTATTGCAGCAGCTGCCCTGGTTACAGAATATCCTGATGCTGGCTGGCGGTTCATACTTAATCTATTGCGGCTACCAGATGCTACGTACAGTTATACCCCAGAATAATTCCATTACTTCACCAATACAGGAAAAGCATTTTTTCTGGAAAGGTCTGATTACCAATCTGTCCAATCCGAAAATCATTTTTTATCTGGGCAGCGTTATGTCCATGGCTATGGCTAATGTACATAAACCCACATTAAAATATGAAATTATGCTTATTTTACTGGTACAGGTTTTACTGACTTTATGCTTAATGATATGGCTGTTCTCCTTACCCATAATTAAACGCAACTATTTACACTGGAGTCTGGCCATCGACCGCATTGGCGGCTGTGCATTCATCTGCTTTGGCTGCTGGTTATATATTCAGATTATCACCAGTCTGCTTTATCATTAACTGATAAATAAAAAGGACAGATAAATCATCTGTCCTAATTTTTTACTGCCAAAATTTATTTTACCCAGCGAACAATAATTCTACTGGCTAAATCCATCATGATAAAATGCCGCCAGCAGTACCATAGTTACCCGATGTGTAATCAGCAATTTCCGCACAAATTCATTTTCTGGCGCAGTGCTGACATCTCCGTAATTGAGTACCCTAAAATATATTCCCTGAGGCACATAAACCTCAAAACGTGAATAACGCAAACCAGCCAGCATAAAATTGCATTTTTGCTGAAAAAAGCAGCCTAACTTTTCATAATGTGAAGCATCTGCCAGATAAACAGCAATAGCATATAGTACAGGCGTATGGATACCAAATACATCAAACTGATGAACCTTGCGAAACGCTGTCATCAATACAGCAGCTGCTACACAATAGCCTATTTTCCAGCCAGTTGCATGTAACAACTTAGCAAACAACCGATAATCAAAGTTCGTTCACGTAATAACGGGTGATTTAACAATATCTGCGGGCGGAGTAATACACAAAGGCATTATTACCAGTGCTCATCTCTGCCAACGCATTCTTATATAATCATTTATCCTGCTCAATTGAACATAATTGATCGGCTCCTTCGAGCATTTTTCCTTATGATGATTTATCTTCAATAAGAATTTACTTGAATTGTTAGCCACATAAGTAAAAATGAGACTGTATTTATTTTTTTATTCTAAATAAAGAGACATATGAATAAACAAACATAATAGAGAGTACACTAAAAGTAATACCCCATAATTTTTGATAGGTAGAAATATTCTCTAAAGGCGAAATCTTTGCTTCTAATAACATTAAAGAACATGCTGACCCAATAATAATTCCTCCATTTTGAAAAAGCCTTAATAAGCCTCCAATCGTTGATTGTTTATCTTTTTTTTGATCCATCGCTATCTGAATTAATGAACCTTGAAACAGTCCGCCACCTAAACCGTAGCACAAAGCAGCTATAACATAATTAAAAATTGAAATATTAAAACTCACAAAAAAAAGCAAGGCAAAAGCAAATAGCATAAGCGGTAAAGCATAAATTAGTATAATTTTATTACAACTTGAATTTATTACTTTTCTGCCAAACACACTTAAAATAACGCCAATGGGTGCGGCAGTACAGATTAATCCTATATAATCGATTGGATAATCAGCTTCTCTAATAAACATGAGAGGTGACGCTGAAAAAATGATGCCCGCTGTTAACCCAAATACCAAACTGCCAATTGAAATGTATCTAATTGACGAGATGAATAATAATTTGACAGGAAAAAAAGGATTGGAGCATTTTGACTCTATCCTCAAAAAAAATAAAAAAATGATTAAAGTAGAAATACCAATAAAATTTTTTTCAATCAATAACAGATTTAAATTATCAGAATAAATAAGAGAAACACAAGCCACTAACATCATAAAAAAAAGTATCATTCCTTTTAAATCAAAAGTCTCTCTTTTAAGTGTGTTTACTGCTTTAGTTATTTTCAAACTAAAAAAACATCCCACAATACACAATGGAACATTAATTAGAAACAAAAATTGCCATCCCCATAATTTTAAAATAACACCGCCGAAAGAAGGCCCTAAAATTGGTCCTAAACTTATCGCCAACATTATGAAAGAATTTAACCTTATTTTCTGTTTACTTGATTGTAAACCAGCCAGCCCCAAGCAATTTGCCTGCAATAGCGCGGCACCAATTCCTTGTCCGCATCTTGCTATAATAAGCTGGTTTGCAGACCCAGAAAAACCAGCTATCAATGAGGTTAGACCAAAAAGCACGAAACCTGCTATTAACGCTATTTTTTGCCCCCAAAAGTCACCAAGCCAACCGCCAGGAACAAGAAAAAGAATTAAAAATAATAAATATAAAGTAACAGATAATCCGATATATTCCAAAGAAACACAAAAGTCGATGGAAAACGTATTCAGTGCTAAGTTTATAATACCAGTATCCAGTGTTGATAAGAATAATCCTAAACAACATGTAATATAAATAGAATATATTGGTTTAGAACTATCTACTACTTTAGTCATTTATAGTCCCCGTCTTAATTTGATTACACCATTAGCTAATTGCCTGCAGAAGAAAGTAATTTCACCCTCAACCAACCATCAAATTTGCAATAATGAAATATCTATTTTTCATATTAACTCAAATCTTTTCTCTCTTGTTTTTATTGATGAAAATATCTGATTAGCTTATTTATTTTTTAGGAATAATGTTTAAAAAGAAATTTAAACAAATTAGCTAAAAAGCGTATATTAATTCGCTGTGCTTAATTGATTTCAAATTGAACAATAATAAAAAAATCATAGATTTTTCATGGAGATTCTAAAGAGTGAATAAATTATATTGTAAGGATTTAATACGATTTTCAGACGCAATGTCTGATTTCAGTAGAGTTATAATTATCACTGAATTAATGAATGGCAGAGCTCTTTCAGCCTCATGGTTAGCAAATCGACTGAATCTGTCACCACAGGCTACGCGATTTCATTTAAAAAAACTAGAAGATGTTGATCTTATTCATCACAGGGCATGTGGTAAACACCATTACTATGAAATAAAAAATCAAGATACCGCAATGTTTATTGAATCAACTTTTAATATTATTCCCCCGAAAGAGTGTTTATTTTTATCCAATACTAACACTAAAGAAAAATTTAAAGAGGCAAGAACATGTTATAAACATCTAGCCGGTTCATGGTCTGTTGCACTTACGCAGTCATTTATTAATAATGAATTTATTGTTATACAAGATAATTTTTTTTTAGTTACTGAACATGGTAAAAATTTTTTTAAAGGACATAAGCTATTAATCAACGCATCTAATACAGCTAGTGTTGGAAAGCGCTGTATAGATTTTACTGAGCATAGGGATCATATTGGTGGTCCATTAGGGACTTTATTGCTTCAATCAATGCTACAACAAGAATGGTTTAAACAAAATGATAATAATCGTGAATTGACAATTACGCCAAAAGGTAGAAAAAACTTAAATGTATTATTAATTGATAAATAGAGATTTACAATAAAAATTAACTTTTTGATGATAAACTAATTATATATGTTTAGCATGATGTCAATTCTGGATTAACTGATTCTAAGCAATTTTTAGCTCAAATAAGAGCTTAAGCAGATCATGCTTTAATTGAAAATGATTGCTATCATATCCAGATAAATCAACAATTAGAAGAGGGCTTTAATTATTATGCAAAAAACATTATTTATATTTTTCTGCTTAATATTTTTTTCTTTCCACACGGCTTTAGCAGGACAAAACAATTTAATACTATTCGATAAAAAAACAAAAATTATTTTTGACAAAGATATAGTTATATTAGTCACTCCCAGTGAAAATACAATTAATAAGTTAAAAACTAATATGGGTGATGATTTCTATGTTATGGCCGATGACGCCAATTATTACTCCTTCTTAGTTTATAATTACTTTAAATCAATTAATCAACCATATTTAATAAAGCGAGATAATGAAGCTATTTTTTATTTTCAAGAAAATGGCGTACTACACAAAATACAAAATAATAATTCCCATCTCCATTGGTGGGCATTATTATATAAACATAATGAAGGAAAATACAAAATTGTACCTTTAATTGATTTTGAAGATGAATATAAAAAATTCATATCAGATGGAGATACTTATTCAAAAGATGAATGGATTTTTAATAGTAAAGTTAGCGATATACAAAAATACTTTTTGAGGTTCTGCATTAGACTAATTTTACTAATCTAAAGAGCTCTAAATATACTACGTTTACCATTTAACAGTAAGTACTGTCGCAAACTTGATTTATATATTTTATTTGATAGCAAATTAATAGATGTTTTTTATATAACACCATCACAAATTGCAGTTCCTATTGACGGTAATTTAAAATTTAGATTCAACATGATTTAAACCAGAAATAGAATACCATATAAAAAATATTTTATATATTAATAATATATTAAATTCTAACAACAAAAATACTACCCAGCTTTACCAAATAAGACTAAACTAAAAAATAATAAACCCATAGAAACTACATCATGAGAAAAAATATTTTAGCTTTATGTCTTAGCCTTGGTCTGGCTACCTCAGCCATGGCGGAACAAACCCACTGGGGTTATCAAGGTGATAACGCACCGGAAAACTGGGGTAACCTGCCTGATGCACAAACTTGTGCATCAGGCAAAACTCAATCCCCTATTGATATTTTTGATAGCAAAAACAATAAGCAATTACCGGCACTGAAATTTAATTATCAACATGCCGATATTAAGCAAATTATTGATAATGGTCATTCACTCCAGTTTAACTTTGATGCAAACAGCACCTTTAGCTACGAAAACAAAACATACAAACTGGTTCAGTTTCATGCTCATGAACCGGCTGAGCACACGATTAATGGTGTCCGCTATCCGCTGGAATTACATTTTGTTCATCAGGCTGCTGATCACAGTAATCTTGTCATTGCCGTATTTGTACAGGAAGGCAAAGAAAATTCCTACTTTGAAAAATTATCCGTATTTAAACAACTTGCCAAAAATAGCAGTGAAAATACCGATATATTATTCAACCCTGAACACATTTATCCGAAAAATCACAGCTACTATCGCTATACCGGTTCACTAACTACTCCACCATGCAGTGAACCGGTAACGTGGATCTTATTCCGTCAGCCGATTACCCTGTCCAAGGATGAAATCGAAGAAATTTCTCATTATCTGCCGAAAAATAACAACCGGCCGGTTCAGCCACTCAATAACCGCATTATTGAAAACAATTAAGCCATAATTGCTCAATAAAAGGTCAGAAGAGCATCAGCAAAGTCTGACCTTTTATTAAACCTCACAGCCTAAATGTTTTTAATTCTGCATTTATAAAACCAAATTACATCAGCTAAATTTAAGCAATACTGGAAGAACCATTATCCATGTATGCTTAATGTTATTCTCAATTTTATAAGCTTCAAACTCTTCACCCGTCTTTTCTCAGTTCACCTCTGCCAGTCAGCTCATTTTCAATTTATTTCAGCATTACCAGTTATTCTGATTACAACATTTTTATATTTTTACAACTGAATTATCCACGGATTTAGTTTGAATACTTCACAAGTTCATATCTAACTGAAAAATAATCTGAATTATAATTATATCTAGATAAATTCATATCCTATATTTTTGGATTTGCCTAATTTTAGACTCCACTATCCAAGTACAAATAAACATCTGAGAAGTGAAAAAATGATATGCTACTCATATTCAAAACAATATTCAGAAATTTATCTTTTCAACCCGTCTACACTAAGGAAAAATAATGCACATCTCTATTATTCTATATCCTGATTTCGAAACCCTTGATGTTTTCGGACCTGTAGAAATATTTGGAAAAGTTCCAGACTGGAAAATGCAGTTTTATTCCCGTGATGGTGGCCTAATAAGCAATCGAGATGGTGTACAGATTGCTACCGAAAGTTTTAACACGATGCCGCCCGAAATCGATACGCTTTTCATTCCTGGTGGAACAGGAGCCAGAACACTTATCCTTGAAGCTGACTATATCAACCAGCTAAAGCAACTGGCACAAAAAAGCCGGTATGTATTAACAGTATGTACGGGTAGTGCCCTGCTGGCTAAATCGGGATTACTTGATGGAAAACGAGCAACATCCAATAAACTCTCTTTCGAATGGGTAAAAACTTCATCGTTACGAACCCAATGGATAGAAAAAGCCAGATGGGTTACAGATGGGAAATATTACACATCTTCAGGTATTAGTGCAGGTATGGATATGGCCTTAGCCTTTGTGCAAGACAGGGCAGGAGAAACCGTTGCCCGACAAATCGCAACTAGAATCGAATATCGCTGGCAGCAAGACAGCCAGCAAGATGAATTCTGTCTGAAATAAATTTTATTGTTATAAAAATTAACCCGGAAAAAATTATGCTGTTAGATGAGCAACAAAAAATAGGACTGTTTTTTGTAGTATTGTATTCTGTCTTTTTTATCATATTTATGGAAATACACTTAATGTCCGGTGTTATTTCCGGATTACTCACCTATACCCTCACACAGAAACTTGAAGATTTTCTGGCAAAAAAAATGCATCGCTGGGGCAATAAAGCCAAACTATTTTCCGTATTATTACTTTCATTGCTCATCATGGCAATACTCATTAGCGGCTTTGGTTACCTGATTAGCTGGGTAATCAGCGTAGCCAAAGATCCGCAACAAACCCTTACTCATATTCAAAGCTTATTTAACAGCATTGCCAGCTCACTGCCCAAAGAACTAAATAAATATATTCCTGATAATCTGATTGAATTGCGAACCAATGCACTAAACTTTATCAAAGAACATGTTCTATATCTTCAGTCAGTAGTTAAGCAATTATTTCATTCATTGCTAATCATCATCATTGGTATGATTATCGGTTTAATTGCCGGCTATCAGCAGAACAAACGCAATATCACTGAAACCCATTCCTCATCAACAATTTATATGCAGGCTCTCAAGGAGGGGTTAAATCGTCTGGTACTGGTATTTCAATATGTTGCCTTCTCACAGGTAGTGATATCCTTTTTTAATACCATCCTGACTGCTATTTTCCTGCTTATCATATTACCTTTATTCGGTATTCATCTGCCTTTCAGCAAAAGCCTGATACTGGCTACTTTCGTTCTTGGGCTGATCCCCATTATTGGCAACCTCATAGTCAATACTATTATGTGTCTGGTTGCATTTACTATTTCATTCTGGATGGCGGTAATTGTCCTGTTATATCTAATTATCATCCATAAAATCGAATATATACTCAATGCCAAAATAATTGGTAACAAAATTCACGCCGGCATTTGCGAACTGCTGATTGCAATGGTATTGTCTGAAAGCTTATTTGGCGTAATCGGATTGATTTTCGCGCCTATCTTTTATGCTTTCCTGAAACTGTCTTTAAAACAACTCAAAATCATTTAATCTTATTTCGTATATCAATAAAAAGGCCATGAACAATGGCCTTTGGGTATTTTAGCGTTTATACCGCTCCACATCCGGTAACAAAATTGTCAGTATTCCAAGTAATGGCAGGAAAGAACAAAATTTAAAAATAAGTTGTAAGCTGGTTTTATCGGCCACATATCCTAAAACTGCTGCTGCAATTCCGCTCATCCCAAACATAAAACCAAAAAACAGACCGGCAATCATCCCGACGCGTCCGGGAATCAACTCCTGAGCATAAACCACAATTGCCGAAAAAGCAGAAGATATAATTAAACCAATCAAACAGCTTAACAGCGCCGTACCCCAGAGATTTGCATAAGGTAAGGCCAGAGTAAAAGGCGCAGCCCCTAAAATAGAGAACCAAATAACATATTTCCGACCAATACGGTCACCTACCGGACCTCCGACAAACGTACCAATTGCCACACAGGCCAGAAATAAAAATAGAAATAACACTGCAGATTGTTTAGTTAAAGCAAATTTTTCAATTAGATAAAAGCTATAATAATTACTCATACTGGCCATATAAAAAAATTTAGAAAAAATCAGTACGGCAAGAATGAATAAGGCCAGAACGGTCTTACTTTTATCATAAGGTAAAGTACAATTTGATGTTGCCTTGTGTTTATTTGCAGCCAGATGACGAGCACTCCATGCACTGATGCGGCACAAAAGCAAAATAGCAATTACACCAATGGCGATAAACCACAGAATATTACTTTGCCGGTTATATCTCAGCACGACCAAACTCACCAGTAGCGGCCCAAATGATGAACCCAGATTACCGCCTACCTGAAATGCCGACTGAGCTAAGCCAAACCGACCAGCAGAAGCATTACGTGCAACACGGGATGCCTCAGGATGGAAAGTAGATGATCCTACTCCCAGAAATGCTGCGGCCAGTAATAATAGATAGAATTGACTGACCAAACCCAGCATGCACAAGCCAAACGTCGTTGAAACCATACCTAGTGGTAATAAATAAGGTT
Organism: Snodgrassella sp. ESL0304; assembly: GCF_013344995.1. Classification (NCBI taxonomy): domain Bacteria; kingdom Pseudomonadati; phylum Pseudomonadota; class Betaproteobacteria; order Neisseriales; family Neisseriaceae; genus Snodgrassella; species Snodgrassella sp. ESL0304. The sequence continues at coordinate 720 of NZ_JAAEDR010000005.1, read as the reverse complement.
TCGGATGCTTATCTGTGTAATAACCGATTGCGGGCTGTAAAATTGAAGCTGTAAGCTGATATACCAGACTAATACAACCCACCTGAGCGAAACTTAACTGATATTTTTCTTCCAGTAAGGGGTAAGTAGCTGTCAGCATCGACTGAATTAGGTCATTACACAGATGTGCGCCCGCTACCATTAAAATAACCGAAAGAAATAGCTGATTAGATGAGAACTGACTATCTTGCTGATTCATTATTTTCAACCAAAGCAAATAAATAAATGATAATTTTGGTATGATATATTACTGAATAAGTGTTAATAATTGGCACATTTTTCTATTTAATCCAATCTGGGATCTGATAACAATTTAATTTGTTATACTGTCTGCCACAAGCATTTACTCAGACCTAAACAGAGCAATGTCTGCGAATTCCGCAGTCAGAGCACATCCGCTCACTGAACCTTTCCAACGCCGCCGCCATCGTCCTCTACGAAGCACTGCGTCAGCAGGCCTTCCCTTCTCTGGCCTAGATACAGCAACAGCAGCCATCAGGCTGCTGCGGTATTGTTCTCTTCTCTGCGCTTAAAGTAAGAAACCCGGCTGACTGATCAACCGGGTTCTTCTATAGGGAGTCTGGCGGTGTCCTACTTTCACATGGGCAATCCATACTATCATCGGCGCTAGGTCGTTTCACGGTCCTGTTCGGGATGGGAAGGCGTGGGACCAACCCGCTA
>NZ_JAAEDR010000004.1:0-48704 GCF_013344995.1 Snodgrassella sp. ESL0304 | reverse complement strand
CGCTTGGCACTCACACTTATCGGTAATCTGTTCTGTTAAAGAGCGTTGCTTTCGACTGCGTTCTACTTTAAACTGTGCGTTTGTTTCGTGTCGCGTCATCAGCGAAGAAGGCGAACTATACGCCTCCTCAAATCCCCTGTCAACTCCTGCCTGCATTTATTTTTGACTTTCTCTTCACTACTCTGTTTTTCCTGAGTTTATTTTTGGTGCCTTTGACTCAGTTTGATTATTTTTCAAACTTTCATGACTTGCTTTGTCTGTGTGTTTATTAAATGAGTTGTGTATTCATATTCGTTAGTTCTAAAGATTAATACTCTTTAGTTTGCGAACAGGTATCATTGTTTATAATTTGTATTACTATAATTTGTATTACTATAATTTGTATTATTGATATAAAAATTGGTGTTTACAGATTTATTTAAATGTATGGCTTATAGATTAGGTATTTTTATACTTGTTTTTGTATTTCTATAAACAATTAGAATAGTCATTTAATTTTTTAAATGTTAATCCGGCTATTTTTATTCTCTGGATTATTGATTGATTTTTTTACTACTATTATGCCCCGTTTTTATTTACCGCCCAGTGTTTTAGTTTCAGATGCATTCTCTTTACCTGATACGGCTGCTCGCCATGTACAGGTGTTACGCTACCAGCCAGGTGAGGTAATTGAGCTTTTTGATGGGCTTGGAAAGGTCTATCAGGCTGAAATTACGTCAATGGGTAAGAAAAATGTGGATGTACTGATTCGTGAAAGTACAGATATTAATTTAGAGTCACCATTAAATATTACATTGTTGCAATCCATATCAAGTAGTGATCGTATGGATTTAACTATTCAAAAGGCTGTGGAACTGGGTGTAACTATGATTCAGCCAGTACTAACGGAACGCAGTAGCCAGCGCTTAAGTGGCGAACGGGCAATGAAAAAACTTGAGCGCTGGCTGGATATCGCTATTGGTGCCTGTGAGCAATGCGGCAGAACGGTAGTACCTCAAATTCAACCGATAATGGGATTGTCAGATGCATTGTGTGCTCTGGGTGTGGATGATTTAAAACTGCTGATGAGTTTAAACCAGCCCCGAGCATTAAATCAGTTTACACAGCCACAGGCAGTAGTATTGCTGGTTGGTCCTGAAGGCGGATTAAGCCAGGCTGAAGAAGAGCTGGCAATTAATCATGGCTTTGCTGCAATCAGCACAGGACCCAGAGTATTACGGACAGAAACAGCATCTTTGGCAGCTATTGCGGCAATGCAGTTGCTATGGGGAGACTTTCGCGGGTGAATTAGAAAAATCCGGAACTGATAATAAAACCAGCCAGTTTAGTCTGCTATCTGGCTGGTTCTGTATTAATATTCTTCTGGTATATAACGATAAGGATAATTAGGTTCCTGATAATCACCCTTATCCTGACGTTTTGGTAATTCGACCTTTTTCCGTGGTGTCTTTTTATACGGAATTTCACTCAATATATGTTTAATGATATTCAGACGCGCTTTCTTTTTATCATTAGAATCAACCACGTACCACGGTGCCCATGAGGTATCAGTTGCCATGATCATTTCATCACGAGCCCGGGAGTAATCATACCAGCGACTGTAGGACTTGATATCCATAGGAGAAAGCTTCCAGATTTTACGCGGGTCGTTAATTCGCCCAAGCATACGTCTATGCTGTTCTTCCATACTCACTTCAAGCCAGTATTTAAGCAGGATGATACCGGAATTAACTATAGCTTTTTCCATAAATGGAATAACTTCTAGAAATTCCTTACTTTCTTCTTCGGTACAGAATCCCATCACGCGTTCTACACCAGCACGGTTATACCAGCTACGGTCGAAAATAACGACTTCTCCAGCCGCAGGTAGATGAGGAATATAGCGCTGCATGTACATTTGTGACTTTTGGCGTTCACTTGGTGCCGGCAAGGCAATAGTTTGAAAAATACGAGGACTAACTCTCTCAGTGACAGCTTTAATTGCACCACCCTTACCTGCTCCGTCGCGACCTTCAAAAATAATACATACTTTTTGTCCGGAGGCTTTTACCCATTCTTGCAGGGCAACCATTTCACCCTGAAGTTTTTCCAGCTCTTTGTAGTATTTCTTTTGGGATAATTTTTTATGTTTAGTATTTTTATCTTGATTATGTTTGGTACTTTTATTCGGACAAGTGTTATTCTGGCTTTCTCTCTGCTCAGTATCAGGTATTTTGGTTTCAGATTGCTGCTGGTTTGCAGTCATAATACTTCCCCTATCTGTTGTTATTAATAATTAAAGTAAATTTAATATTAACAGATTATTAATGTTAACAGTTATTTGCAACATCAGTTACATGTTTTTACAATATTATTTTCTGTTCTGTATACATGAATAAACTTAGTTATTGCAGATTTGCGGCAGCAGTGCGCTGTTCATCTTTTACTGTAAACCACCATACGATTAAACCGATGATAGCAAGAGCAACGCCAACCCATGCTGTACTTGTCCATCCCCAGCCGGCGGCAATGGTTAAGCCGCCTAAATAGGGTCCTAAGGCATTGGCAGCATTAAAAGCACTATGGTTGAGTGCTGCAGCCAGTGTCTGAGCTTCTTTAGCTACATCCATCAAACGAATTTGTAATAATGTACCTACAGCACCGCTCATGCCGATTAGTACAACCTGAATACATATCCAGTAAGGATGATGCACTGCAAAAGGATATAAGGCCAGCATAACAGCAGACCAGGCCAGTAAGCATGCTAATCCACCCATTACATGGCGACCGGCCAGGCGTGGCACGATAATATTGCCAAGAGTCATGCCTACACCGTAAAGACACATCACTAGTGGTACGCTTTTAGGTGACATACCGGTAATATCTTCGAGTGTTGAAGCCATGTAAGCATATATGCCAAACATACCGCCAAAACCAATGGCTCCTATAGCCAGTGTTAGCCATATTTGCCGGTTGGTCAGTGCACTAAGTTCACGCAGCGCATTGCTACCGCCTCCCTGCATACAATTTGCCGGTAAAAAAAGAGCTACCAGTATCACTGTTAAAGCAGCCAGTATGGCAACGATAAGAAAAACAACCCGCCAGCCTACTGCTTGAGCCAGCCAGCTACTTAAAGGTACGCCGATGGTGGTAGCAATGGTTAAACCGATCATCATTAATCCTACAGCCTGAGTTCTCTTATCCGGAGGCACCATAGCTGCGGCAACCAGTGCACCAACACCAAAATAGGCACCATGCGGCAAGCCACTTAAAAAGCGAAATAACATCATACTGCGGTAATCTGGAGCCAGCATCGTGCCGAGATGTGTCAGAGAGAAAAATGCCATAAGCACCAGTAACAGGCTGCGCCTGCTAAAGCGTGCACCAAATATGGCAATAACCGGAGCGCCTATGACAACACCCAGTGCGTAAATGCTGATTAGATGTCCTGCTACGGGTTCGCTTATATTTAAACCACTGGCGATATAGGGCAAAACACTCATGGTGGCAAATTCTGTAGTGCCGATTGCAAAACCGCCAACAGCAAGAGCAAATAAAAGCCAGCGGGGATGAGGAATGCGATTAGGTTCTGTGTTCATAGTTGTGTGATTAGGCTGGTCAATAGTAGCCAGTAAAATTGTGTGTTTATTGTGATTTAAGTCTAACTGATTGAGAAATATTAGTAAAAATTGATTTTAGTTTTTTTGCATAAGTCTATTGCGGATAATTAAATATTGTTTAGTTTTGTGAATATAAAATTTTATTTGGTTAGGGTGCAATCTATATATTGTCAGTGAATAGCTAAGCCAATATGTTTTACACATTTTCTATTTTTAAATTAAGTGCAAAGATAATTGAATATTGAGCAGATAATGGTTTTATCAGGTTATTAGGTTTTGTTTGTTACGGTTTTGATGCTTTAGCAGGATATAATAGTATTAATTATGTACTTTTTATTAAGATGTTTTATTTTAAATGAATGGAATAAATGATGAGTAAGCCTAGTGCTCAAACACTTGTAAATCGTCCTGATGATGCACAGTTACTGGCAGATGAAGCAAAGTACTGTTCGTTTGGTGATACGGTACATTATGTGAATCCGCCAAAAATCTTTGATGGCTGCGAAGGCAGCTATATGTACGATAAAAATGGTACACCTTATCTGGACTTACAGATGTGGTATTCGGCCTGTAATTTTGGCTATGCTAATGAACGGCTGAATGCTGTGCTGAAGCAGCAGGTTGATACATTACCTCAATGCGCCAGCCAGTATCTGCATCCTACTAAAATTGAGCTGGCTAAAACCATTGCTCTGGATATGAAACGTAAATTTGGTCATGATGGTCGTGTGCATTTCAATGTTGGTGGTTCTCAGTGTATTGAAGATTCATTGAAAATTATCCGTAATGCATCTGAAGGCCGTTCATTAATGTTTGCCTTTGAAGGTGGCTACCATGGACGTACTTTAGGTGCATCTTCGATTACATCCAGCTTCCGTTATCGCCGGCGTTATGGCCATTTTGGTGATCGCGCTATGTTTATTCCGTTTCCTTATCCGTTCCGCCGACCTAAAGGAATGACGGCAGAAGAGTATGGCGAACATTTGGTGGCAGATTTTGCCCGCCTGTTTGAAACAGAATACCATGGTGTGTGGGATCCGAAAGCCGGACAAGCTGAATATGCAGCATTCTATGTGGAACCACTGCAAGGAACAGGCGGATATATTGTACCGCCACGCAACTACTTTAAAGGACTGAAAAAAGTTCTGGATCAATATGGTATTTTGCTGGTTGTTGATGAAATTCAGATGGGTTTTTATCGCACCGGTAAATTATGGTCAATTGAACACTTTGATGTAAAACCCGATATGCTGGTATTCGCTAAGGCACTGACCAATGGCATGAATCCGCTTGGTGGTCTGTGGGCGCGGGAAGAACTGATTAATCCTCAGGTATTTCCGGCTGGTTCTACTCATTCTACTTTTGCCTCAAATCCATTAGGAACAGCGGTAGGTCTGGAAGTATTCAAGATGATGGCCGAAACTGATTATGAAAAAATGGTTATGGAAAGCGGAGCATATTTCCTTGAGGGCTTAAAAACACTGGAACAGCGCCATAAGGAAATAGGTGAAGTAGACGGTCTGGGGCTGGCTTTACGTGCCGAAATCTGCACAGAAGACGGATTTACTCCGAATAAAGCTCTGGTAGACAAAATGGTGGATATTGGTATGTCCGGCGATCTGGACTGGCAGGGTCAGAAAATGGGGCTGGTACTGGATATTGGCGGTTATTACAAAAATGTCATTACTTTCGCGCCTTCATTACATATTACCAAACAGGAAATTGATCAGGGTATTGATTTGCTGGATCAGTTGATTACACGTGCTAAAAAAGAACTAATGGCTTAGGGTTGGTAATGGCAGCCGGCTGATATTCAGGCTGGCTGCCGTATTAGTAAATTATGAATTATCTGACTCAACTGGAACCGAATGAACTGGTCGATACTTTTCTGACCAGTCCGCCTCAGGATTTTACAGCATGGCAATTAACAAGCGGGGTACCGGCATTTGCTGCACGGTTTGATTTACTGACTACCGCAGAATCTGATTTTCAGCAAAAAATTCGCCATTGGCCGTTATTTAACTGGTGGCAGCAGTTTCTGAAACCTGAAACTTGTTTTATTGGTACTACTGTATCGGAATATGCGCTGTTTACTCAACAACAATCTGTGCAGCAGTTTGCTACAGAAATTAAACAGCATTATGGCAAAAAATATCCGCTGCTGATTGTGAAAGATATTCCTCAGCAATCACCATTACTGAATCATCAGGCAAATGAATATGCTGCATCGCTGATACAGGTATTGCAACAAGAAGGATTTATTGCAGTAGAAGGTCAGGCATTAGCCTGGGTACCGATAGATTTTAATGATATTGATGAATATCTAGGCCGTCTGTCTTATCAGCGGCGTAAAAACTTCCGGCGTAAATTAAAAACGCAATCGCTGGTAGAAATCGGTTGTCTGCATAGTGGTGATGCCTATTTTCAGAATAAGGCCGTTTTAGATGAGTACTATCAGTTATATTTGAATGTTTATAATCAAAGTGAAATCCATTTTGATTTATTAACCAAAGATTTTTTTGTGCACCTGCTACAGGACAGCAGCAATCAGGCCAGGATTTTTACCTACCATTATCAGCAAGAACTAATTGGTTACAATATCTGTTTTGTTCTGAACGGTATGCTGGTAGATAAATATATCGGTTTTGTTTATCCTCAGGCACGGGAACTGAATCTGTATTATCTGAGCTGGTTTTACAATCTGAATTATGCCAAAGAGCATGGACTTAAAATTTATGTCGCCGGCTGGACGGATCCGCAAGTTAAAGCATCTTTAGGTGCACAATTTACTTTTACCAAACATATGGTATATGTCCGCAATCCTGTTTTAAGAAAGCTACTGGCAAAAATCAGTACTCGTTTCGAACAGGATAAAATCTGGCAGGAAAATAGCAATCAGCCTACTCAGGATAGTAAAAAACATGAATAAAACGGTAATTCTGGATTTTGACCACAGTACAGGATCTATACCAGATGCAGTAAGAATTGAACTTGGTCAATGGCAGGAAGTTATTCGTTTTGGTTGCTCTCAGACCAGTTTTAAGAAATTACAGGCTGAACTGAATCAGCAATTACCCGAACATTATGGTACGGTATTAACCGGCAGTGGCGACTATCATCATATTTCACTATTGTTGATTAACCGTTTACAGCAATTTTTTAGTGCCTCCAATCCGATACAAATTATTATTTTTGATAATCATCCGGATAATATGCGTTATCTGTTCGGAATTCACTGTGGTTCGTGGGTCAGCTATGTGGCGCAATTGCCTTTTGTCAGCCATGTACATGTATTAGGTATTACTTCAAATGATATAGGGGTGGCACACAGCTGGGAAAACCGGCTGGCGCCATTATTTCAGGGTAAATTAACCTACTGGTGTATGGATGTGCGGATTGGCTGGGCAAGAACAATTGGTCTGAAACAGGCTTTTCGGGCATTCTCCTCACCAGAAGAACTGGTAAGCGCCTTTATCCGGACACAGCAACAAACTAATGAACCTGTATATATCTCGATAGACAAAGATGTTCTGGATAAAGACGTAGTACAAACCAACTGGGATCAGGGGCGTATGCAACTGGAACATTTATTAACTGTGATTAACGCTATGAATCAGCGGATTATTGGCAGCGATATTACTGGTGAAGTATCTCAGTGGGAATATACCAGCCTGCTAAAACGCTTACTGAGTGCAATGGACAAACAGGAACCCATTCCGGCTACTACACTGACTGCATGGCAAGAAAAACATCATGCTGTTAATCAGCAATTGCTTGCCGCTCTGGCTCAGAATCAGCGCACAGCATCCTGAATAACTTCACATATCCGGGAAAATTGAGCATCAGTAAGCCACAGGCTGTTGGTAATAGTTAACATACGTGCAGCAAAATCTTCAGCATTCGGCATGGATGAAGCTGGTACAATCGGCTGCAAATAATCGTATTGAGACAGTGGGTGAATAAATAACCGCGTTACCCCCAGCGGACTAGTCCATAGCTGTTTTAATACAGCATCGCGATGTTGGCATGCAGGCAATAACACCATTAGAAAAGGCCATACCCCCCGACCATGCTGATCGACGATCACCTCTATTCCGGAAATACTCTGCAATTGTTCAATACGCTGGTAGGCCTGCTTTTGCAACATATCTAGAAATGCCGGTAAACGCAGGAAAGCATTAGCAGCTACATGCTGACGCCAGCGACTAACCCGATGCATTGGAATATCAAAATCAAAATCATCTCCAACGGCTGCAATCCATTGCTGCCGGCGCAATGCCTTTCTCCTGCCTTGCCCATAAACAAAATGTAAACCGGCAGGATTATACAAAGCAGTGTATCCAAATAATTCGAGAGTTCTCAGCAACTCCCATTTGCACCGGCGTGGCAATAATTTTTCGGACATAGCTTGTAAATTACTGCGTAATTGCATATCACTGGCGGTTAACAAACCGCCTTCATACATAGTTAGCCCTTTACCAGCCGCCAGACTGAACAGCACAATATCGCCATGCTGCCCTACTTCTGCACCCAATGCCTGCGCTGCATCCTCTATCACACTAATCTGACAGGACTGAGCCAGTTGTTTAACGGTACTGACATCTGTCACCCGGCCGCCCAGGTGTGTAGGTATCACTGCCAATACCTGCTCATTTAACAGAGTACTTAACTGAGCGATATCCATATCGATACTACCGGGTTTTAAATCACATAACTGTAACTGTAAACCACAATGATGAACGGCCAGCGCAACCAGCGGACAGGTATATGCCGGTACAATTACGGTTTTACGCTGTGGCTGTTGCTGTGCCAGTGTTGTTAACGCAATAATCAGTGCTGCAGTACCTGAACAGGTAAGCTGTAAGGGCGGCAGATGCAATTGTTCGCTGATTCTGCTCGTAAGTGACTGACCAGCCGGCCACCAGTCAGACCACTTTAGCGGTAATCCGGCAGTGGGCGGGTTCTCATAGTAGTATGACATATATAATACTAATCTTCTGAACCGGAAAAGTTAACACGGCTCATCATCTTTACTATGTTTCTCGGTTTCCATGATCTCTTTTTCAGCCAGTGCTAAAAAGATAATACCAGCCACAATAAATATCGCGCCGAGGATACGAATGTTTGTGATGTGCTCATGAAACAGAAAAGCTGAAACCAGCATTACTGTAACCACTTCCAGATGCGATGCAGCAAATGCCGGACCAACTGGTGCTTTTTTCAACAACATCATCCAAGTAAAAAAAGCGCCAATATAACCGGCAATGGCAATATATACCCACGGCTGAGTAAATACGCGGGAAATCCAGTCCCAATCCGCAGCAAGTGGCTGCGCATGAATAGCAGTTAATTTAAAACTACTCTGCCCCAATGTATCAAACAATAATAAGAGCGCAAAACCAACTATATAAAATTTACGCATTATGACGCTCCTACCAGTACTACTCCGATGGTAATACAAAACATACCGGCTAACCGGAAACGGGTAAGCTTTTCCTGAAACAAAACCCGTCCTACCAGCATCAGCACGATAATGTTAATTGAGCCAAGTAAAATACCCTGTGACAATGGTACCTGACTTAAAAATGCCAGCCAAAGCAAAAATTCAGCGACATAGGAACCAATCCCAATCCACAACCAGTAATTACTGAACAGATCAATCCAGTAATACCAGCCATTGCGGTTATCTGGCGCAATGGCTGCATATTTAAATGCTATTTGCCCGAGCGTATCAAAACAGATATTGGCAAACCATAAAATGAATACAAGCATCGTCATATAATATTTCCTTTGCTGCGAGATAGATATTCACTTACGCTGTTTGCGCTATATGCTCGAAAAAGGCAACTGATTCATTGATTACTTCGCGCCGCTGGCGATCAATGGTAATCAGGTGATAGCTGTCATCCAGAACGATAAATTTTGTTACTCCGCTGACATACTTTTCTACCAGACGCGCATTAGTTTTGATATTGGCAATATCATCATGACCGGAATGCATAATCAGACAGGGAGCTGTAACCTGTGGCAATTGTCGCCGCACTATTTTGGCCAGTGCCTGCATTTCTGCCAGCGCCGGAAACGGATTACCGGCCAGACCGGCACTGGCACTATCGCCACTGAACATGCTGGCAGCAACAGTTGCACGAATACGTTCATCTTTCAGCCCATACGGTGGTTTCTCTATAAATGAGGTTTTCTGAAATAAATGAAATTTTTTAAAAAACGGTAATAGCACAAAAGATTGTTTTGCCCAGAATGGAATGGACCAGCCATCGTAACTGAATGTTACGCCATAGACACCTACACCCCGTACCAGCTCAGGCTGATCGGCCGCCAGTTTCAATGCTAGCAGCGCACCCATTGATAATCCTGCTACAAACAGACAATCAACTTTTTGCTTTAGAAATTGTGCAGCCTCCTGCACACTGGCATACCAGTCACGCCAGGTAGTCTGACATAAATCAGCTTCATCACCGCAATGACCAGCCAACTGCATGGCATAGACAGTAAAACCTGCCTGATGCAGCCCTTTGGCCAGAATACGCATTTCATTGGGGGTACCGGTAAGACCATGTACCAGCAGAACACCATTGCGATTACCGGGTAAAAAATAGGAAGAATCTTGAATCATAATTATAAATCAGGTATTAATGCCTTATGCTGGAATCAGGCAGCTATTCTCGGTCGGAGCTTTAAGCAACTCAGGCAAAATGGCAGTAACATCGCCAAAATTCTTGATTGGATAATACGCAATCCGCTGTTGCTGACAAAAATCAATTAATTTATCTTTGGCAAATACCATATCTACTTTATCTGCCACACAAAAATCCGATGTACCATCACCAACATAAAAAATCTTTTGAAAACCAGTCAGTTTCCGGCGGTGCTGACATTTACAATTACCACTGGCTTTAAGGCAGCGATCATTGGCATAAGGAAAATCCAGTGCCCAGTCTTGCTGTTGATTATGCAATAAGCGATTGGCAAAAACCGGTAAAAAGTTCAGATTATACCGCTTAAGGATGGACTGAATGGCATAGTCCAGTCCATCACTGACAATATGTACATTTAAATTTCTGCTTTGTGCAAAGCTGATAAACTCACTAAAAGCAGGATCAATTTTAATTTGTGCCAGCACACTGTCCAACTCAGCCTTACTGGCCTGTATATTAGCAATCTGCTGATGCATGCATTCCCGCGAACCAATAATACCTTCCTGCCACTGCTGCTCCAATAAGGCACATTTCTCATTACCAAAATGATTCAGTAAGGTATCAGTAACATCTTTTTCACTGATGGTTCCGTCAAAGTCACACAATACTGTATACTGACTCAAATCGTTAGCATAAAAAAGTGACTGATGATTTTGCGGGCTTTCCGCAACGGGGAAGAAACAACTCATATTGTTCCATATAAAAAATTACAAATGAAAACAGGCTGGCATTGTAACAAGGAAAATGAAAGATAACGCAAGATGCTTGAATATCTTAGTGTGTAAAGGCTAAACGTAAATAATTTCACTAAATTTTAGCCAATTACCCTAACATGATAATTGACTAAATATGGCTGATAGATCGGAGATTAAGGGTACTAAATATATATTCTATCAATAGAATAATACCCGTTCACTTTGAACACTAATTTCAGTTTAATATAAAATAAACGAAAATACATGTCAGAAATGTATCTTATACTTCGCTGAAACTCAGATTACCTGTCTGCTATACCAAGCCGCCAAATCTGTCCACAACAGAACTAATCTATACAGATAGCTGATATGTCTAGATATTTTAACCGAATAATTGTTCTATTTTAAAACATTTCTGCCAGAAATTAAACTGACTGGATTTAAGTATCCTTAATGCAATATCAATATTGGAAAGAAGTAAGCTAATAATTGTTATTTTTTCACAATAATTTAAATTATATAGATAATTTACTTAATTCAAATGGCATAAAATAATCAGAACGGATTCTCAGCAAAGACGATTCAGAAACAAATAATTGTTTATCCGATATTTATTATTCTGATAATTATCGGATAATAAGCATAACTGCTATTTTTAGTAGCAGAGAATTTTGATATCTATGCTTATAAAGAGCAATAGATAAAACTATATAAAATAAAAGTGCGGATATATCCGCACTTTTATTCCATTCATTTCATCAGCAATACATTTTTTACCAATATATTATTCGCTGTTTCAATTAGTGAATTTCTTTGAATGAATTGATTAGGTAAGTTGAGTCCTGTGTAACATCATCCAGATCATGACCCGGGTTCATTACTAAATCTCCTATCTGCACAGCTTGAGATGCATTAATAATAAGAGCTGAAGACAAATTATCACTTACCCGATAAATCAGTGCCAGGCCAACTTCCTCTGCCGGAATACTCAGATATTTAACCACACTGCGTGATTTCTTAGGCTCATTAGATAAATCAGCCTTAAGCTGGCGACTTTTTTTATACAGGCTAACTACGGTACCTTTATCAACTCCGTCATTAGTACCTAAATTCAAAGTAATTGTCTGGTAAGGACCTGCTTCCTGAATACCGTCCATTACAGAAACAATTTTACCTTTAATCTGAGTAGTGGGCGCATGAGGCATCATTTGGAACGGATCATGCTCATCTGTAATTTTTAACAGATAATCACCCTTATTAATTTCTGACGCTGAATTGGTAATAACCATTGGCTGAGCTGTACGCGTAGGAACCTTAATCAGTGATGTCTTACGGGTATAATACTCATCTTCGGGCAAGCTGGCTGCATCCTTTGGACTGCGTTCAGCCAGAGCAGTGTTCTGTCCGGCCAGCGTTGCTGCTTCACCACTAAAACGTACCAGCTGTCCCAGATATTTATGGGTATCAGGATCAGTAATATTCTGTTCTATACGGTAAATCAGATAGCGACCAGGCTCTAACTGACGATCCGCATAGATACGGTCACCTGTAGAATAAATAACCCGGTTATCCGGTCCGGCAATCAGACGTGGTGCCTCTCTGGTTTGTTCTTTACTAATTACTTGCGGATGCTGCATAAACATACGGAAAAAATCGACATCTATGGTACTGATGCCATAACCAGAAGACAGATTACGTATTTGTGGCTGCAGTTTAATGGTTGGAATACCTCCGCTGTTATCAAAACCCAGACGCGGCTGCCCGTTAACATAGCGCAGACTTAAAACCTGTCCCGGATAAATTTTTTGCGGATTCCGAATCTGATCCCGGTTAGAACCCCACAGTTGCGGCCATTGCCAGGGGCTGTAAAGATACTTACCGGATATGCTCCACAAAGTATCACCACTTTTCACTACATATTGTGCCGGTGCATCCGGACGTAATTTTAATTTGGCCATTACCGGTGCAGATATTGCCATACTTAGTGCACACAGCAGAGTTATAATATGTTTATGCATGTAAGGTATCCTTAGGGAGTTTGCTATTTTAAATGATTGTGATATGACATAGTATGGATATTAGTATCAGTTTACCTGAATCCATATCAACAATCTTTAAAAAATCCATATTGCCATCATGTACTCAGGTCAGATTGATTGAACAAGGAATTAAACACATAATGGCTCTCTTAAACATTTTACAATATCCTGATGAGCGTTTACATACTGTTGCGCAACCTGTTACAAAATTTGATGACAGAATTCGCACGCTGGTACAGGATATGGCGGAAACTATGTATCAGGCACGCGGTATCGGACTGGCGGCAACTCAGGTTGATGTGCATGAACGTGTAGTAGTAATGGATCTGTCTGAAGAACGTAATCAGCTGCGTGTATTTATTAATCCGGTTATTACTTACAGAGAAGGTGATACCGAGTACGAAGAAGGCTGTTTATCTGTTCCCGGTATTTACGAGATGGTGCACCGCTCTGAGCGCATTACCGTTGAAGCTTATGATGAACATGGTGAAAAATTTACACTGGAAGCAGACGGATTACTGGCCATCTGTATTCAGCATGAACTGGATCACCTTGCCGGCAAGGTATTTGTCGAATATCTGTCGCCACTGAAACAAAACCGTATCAAAACTAAGCTTAAAAAACGCGCACGCGAAAGAATGTAACAAAACCTCCTGTTGTCAGAATTTTTTATTGGCATAGCGATAGCTGTTATGCCTGTTGTGGATTTATTGCATGAAGCCTTCTGTTATTTTCGCCGGAACCCCTGATTTTGCTGCGGCTGCACTCAATGCTATTGTTGCAGCCGGTTTTAACGTACCTCTGGTACTAACCCAGCCAGACCGCCCTAGCGGCCGCGGGTTAAAGTTACAATCCAGCGCAGTCAAAAAAGCAGCACTGACACACGGTCTTACCGTAATGCAGCCAACTACATTAAAAACGGCCGAAATTCAGGCAATATTGGAAAATCAGCAGGCTGATGTCATGGTTGTAGCTGCTTACGGGCTATTACTGCCACAGGCAGTGCTTAACATTCCCAGATATGGCTGTCTCAATATTCATGCGTCTCTGTTGCCGCGCTGGCGTGGTGCCGCGCCGATTCAGCGTGCAATTGAAGCCGGCGATCACGAAACCGGGGTATGTATCATGCAAATGGATGCCGGTCTGGATACCGGCTCAGTAATCAGTCGTCATAAATATACTATTAAAACAGACGATACAGCGAGTGAAGTCCATGATGCATTAATGCAGCTGGGTGCTGATGCAATTGTTGCTGATTTACAACAAATTAACCAGCTACAGCCAATTCCACAAAGTGAAACAGGCGTTACTTATGCTCATAAATTAAGCAAAGCTGAAGCACAAATTAACTGGGCCCGGCCTGCTGCAGAAATTGTACGAAAAATTCGTGCTTTCAATCCAGTACCCGGAGCATGGACTGTCTGGCAGGATAAACCGCTTAAAATCCGGCGCGCTAAAATAGTTTCATACACAGGCATACCGGGAATGGTTTTACACAGTAATGAACATGAACTGATTGTAGCCTGTGGCAAAGACTCCATCAGTATTGAAGAAATTCAGAAAGCGGGTAGCAAAGCCATGTCTGTAAACGCATTCCAAGCCGGTAATATCTTGCAACAGGGTACATTACTCGCTTCAGCGGAGACTGATGCATGAGTATGGCTCGCGCCCAGCAATTAGCTGCAAATATCATCGGCGAAGTCCTAAACGGATGTAATCTCAATGAAATTCTGATTCAGGTAATACAGCAACATCCTGAACTGTCAGCCTCTGACAGAGCTGCCTTGCAAGATCTTACTCATGGTAGCCTGCGTTATTTAGGTCTGTTGCAACAACTTGTACAGCAAATGACCACAGCTTCACCACCGGCAGATATTCGCCATCTTCTTATCATTGCTTTATACCAATTACATTTTACTCGCAATGCACATCATGCCGTTGTGAATGAAGCTGTGAATCATGCACGCCGATTGCACGGTGGTCGTTACCAGAAACTGGTTAATGCTCTGTTACGGCGCTTTCTACGCGAGCATGAGGACTTATTAGCCAATGCACTTAAACAGGATACAGCCCGTTTCAATCTGCCTGCATGGTGGTTAAACTATCTTAAAAAGCATTATCCTCAGCATTGGCATAATATGGTTACAGCAATGGCTCAGCATCCGCCTATGACATTGCGAGTTAATCGTCGCTATACTGATGCTGAGCAATATCAAACCAAACTGGCCGCAGCCGGTATACCAGCCAGAATTCTCGATACACACAGCATTATGCTGCAACAGGCAGTAGCCGTATCAAAGCTACCGGATTTCGCTTCAGGACATGTGTCTGTACAGGATTTTGGGGCTCAGCAAGCCATTCCTTTGCTCAATCCGCAATCCGGTGAGCGCATTCTGGATGCATGTGCAGCACCGGGTGGTAAAACAGGACATATGCTTGAATGGGCAGACTGCGATGTAACCGCACTGGATATAGATTCGCAGCGTTTTGAGCGCGTACAGGAGAATCTGCAACGCTTGCATCAGCAGGCTCATTTGCATTGTGCCGACGCAAAAGATCTGCACTCATGGTATGATGGCAACACTTTTGATGCCATTCTTGCTGATGTACCCTGTACAGCTTCAGGTGTAGTAAAACGTCATCCTGACATCAAATGGTTACGTCAGCCTCAGGACGGACAAAAAACTGCACTACAGCAGGAAGCTTTACTGGATAATCTGTGGCTTACTTTAAAATCAGGTGGGCGCCTGCTTCTGGCCACCTGTTCGATTTTTACAGAAGAAAACCAGCAACAAGTAACCCGTTTTTTAACCCGACATGCGGATGCCCGCGAGCGTCTCTCACGTATTTTATTACCGAACAGCAGACAAGATGGCTTTTTTTACGCGCTTATCGATAAAATCTAGTCTACTTTTTGCCTGTCTCCTCTGCCTGAGCATTACTGCAGCACTGGCCGAAGGCATAAGCACCACCCGTGCTCAGGCTAATATTACCAGTAATGGTCAGCTTTCCATCAATACACGTTTTAATACCCAGCTGCCCGACCAACTGAAACAGGCTCTGACTCAAGGCGTACCATTAAATTTTGATCTGAACTATCAGTTAACAGCCCCCACGCTCGCTTCTTACCGTAATCGGATTAATAACCTGATTGGCGGTGATAACCTTATACAGTACAAACTCGCTTATCACCCGCTGACTAACCGCTACCGTGTCAGCATGGGTTCCACGTTCTCTACCGAATACAACAGCCTTGAAACCGCACTTAGAGCCGTTGGTGCTGTAGCCAACTGGCGCGTCCTGAGCAATGGCACACTCAGTGGTGTCTCTGCGAATGAAGTGCGTGCTGATGTTCGCCTTAGTCTGAGTATCAGCCAGTTACCCAAGCCATTTCAGATTAATGCTCTCACTTCCCATAGCTGGCAATTGGATTCCGGCTGGCATCGTCTAGTCATTAACGCGGACTGACCACAATGAGACGGCTGATTCTGGTCATGGCAGTACTCTGTGTAGTGACCCTGTATGTTCTGGCTGTCGCTACCGGCAACACTAATGTTTTCTCAAAATATTTCTGGTTTGCTTTTGGATTTGCTTCACTACTGGTACTGGCACTGATGCTGATGGCCGGTTCTTATTGGTGGAAATTGCTGCAAAGCCGGCACAGACAGGAGTTCGGTTCCAAAATTGCATTGCGTTTGGCTTCCATGTTTACCCTGGTAGCTGTATTACCCGGTTTATTTCTGTTCGGAGTATCTGCACAGTTTATCTCGCACAGTATTCATTCGTGGTTTGGTAACGATACAGAAGAAGCACTAAACCGCAGTATCAGCCTGAGTAAATCGGCTCTGGATTATGAGCTGGACAACACAGTTCGCCGGGCGGCCAATATTCAGATCGCCCTGATTGCAGCCAATGGTCTGGAACAACCACTAGTACCCGTTCTAGAGAAAAATGGCAAAAGCAGACAGTTCAGTCAGTTAGATATTTATAATTTAAACAATAAACGGCTTGAAGCCGAATATAATCCTCAGCACCTGTCCACTCCTGAACTTAACCCGAATCTGATTCAGCAGTTGCATAATTCAGGCTCTGTCCGTGAGATTGAAAGTATCAATAATATTCTTTATGCACAGGGCTGGTTGCTTTTACCCGGACACAATAGCGATAAAGCCCTGTTTTTCCGCCAGCCAATTCCGGCCAAAGTAGCACGGGATGCAACTCTGATTGAAGCGGCACGGGCAAAATATGGAGAGCTGAGCTTTACTAAACAAAGTCTGCAAACCTTTTTTCTGGCTACTTTACTAATGGCTACCCTCCTGTCCATTATTCTGGCTCTGTTGGTAGCGTTATATTTTGCCCGGCAATTTGTTGCCCCTATTCTGTCACTTGCCGATGGTGCCCGTGCAGTGGCCAAAGGTGATCTGGACGTACAACAAACCATTTATCGCAATGATGAGCTGGGAAAATTAACCGGTCTGTTTAATCACATGACAATACAGCTACGGCATTCACGTGAACAACAGGAAGCGGCCAGACATTATCTGGAATATATACTTAATAGCCTGACCACTGGTGTAGTTACCCTCAATCCAGAAGGATGCCTGATTACCTTTAATCAAATGGCGGAGAACATCCTTGGCCAGAATCTGAATCCGATACTCGGGCAAAATATCAGCCAGCTTACAGAACAAAGCCCGCAAACAGCAATGCTGGCTGATGTATTTCAACAGATACTGACTACAGAATATCAGAACAAACCGGCGCAAATTACCTATAATCACAAAGATGAGGCTCTGATATTACTAGGGAAGGCCACACCTCTGCCCGAAGACAGCGGTGGCGGTACTGTACTGGTGTTTGATGATGTTACAGCTCTGGTAAGTGCTCAGAAAGAAGCAGCATGGGGTGAGGTTGCCCAGCGGCTGGCACATGAAATCCGTAACCCGCTGACACCAATTCAACTATCTGCCGAACGGCTGGCGTGGAAGCTCAGTGATAAATTAAACGAAGCGGACAGACAAATTTTAAGCCGTGCTACTAATACCATTATCCGTCAGGTAGCAGCAATGAAAGATATGGTTGAAGCATTCCGCAATTATGCCCGTTCACCGGCATTAAAATTCACAAACCTTGATTTAAATGAACTAATACGCGAGGTTTTGGTACTTTATGAAGGTAGTAATTGTACATTTACAGTTAATTTGAGTAAGATAGTAATGAATGTTAACGCTGACAGCGGAGCTTTACGTCAGGTTATTCATAATCTGCTGAAAAATGCAGTAGAGGCAGCTGCAGCATCTGACTCTCCTGAAGTAAGCATACAAACTGAATTAAATAGCGAACATATTCTTTTCTACGTAAGTAATAATGGTAAAACATTTAGTCAGGAGATGTTATTACATGCATTTGACCCTTATGTAACAGACAAACCCGGTGGTACCGGACTGGGATTGCCGGTAGTAAAAAAAATCATTGAAGAACACGGCGGGCGGATCCAAATCAGTAATCAGAAAAACGGACTGGCTTGTGTCAAAATAACCTTACCATTACAGGTGAATAGAAATGCGAAGCAGTGATATTTTAATTGTTGATGATGAAATAGGTATCCGCGATTTATTATCGGAAATCTTGCAGGACGAAGGTTATACCGTCACCACAGCCGAAAATGCCGATACTGCCCGCCAACTACGCCAGCAAACACGCCCTGCGATGGTATTACTGGATATCTGGATGCCTGACTGCGATGGGATTACCTTACTTAAAGAATGGGCAAAATCCGGGCAGTTAACTATGCCGGTAGTGATGATGAGCGGCCATGCCAGCATTGACACTGCCATAGAAGCCACAAAAATTGGCGCACTGGATTTTCTGGAAAAACCTATTTCCCTGCAAAAACTGCTTAGTACTGTAGACCGTGCTTTAAAATACGGGCAAATGCAGGCTGCTTCTAATCTGACACTGGATAAGCTCGGTCACAGCCCTGCAATTAAAGAATTAAATCAGCAACTGGAACGTATAGCTAAATTCAGTACTCCGGTATTACTAACCGGTGAACTGGGCTCTCCTTTTGAACTGGTAGCACGCTCATTTCATAAAAGCTCAACCCCCTGGGTAGAACCCTCCAAAGTAGAACAAATCGTTGACGCTCCTATTGAATTATTGCAGAAAGCCACAGGTGGCATACTTTATCTGGGCGATATAGCCCAGTATGGTAAAAGTACCCAGCAAAGTATCGGTTTCATTCTGACTAAAGCAGACCGCTACAACGCACGCATTATCTGCGTTTGCAGCAGATCAATTAAAGAAATGATTACCGATCCGTTACAGGATAACAAGCTGCTTAATACCTTGTCATCACTAATTGTTGCCATTCCTCCGTTGCGTTCGCAGCTGGATGATATGGTATTTCTGGTGGAACAAATAACAACCGAACTGGCAGAAAGCCAGAAAATTCCGCCAGTAAAATTCACTACTGCTGCCTTGAATGAATTGCGTCAGTACGACTGGCCGGGTAATCTGGAACAGTTGCGCAGTGTTGTTAAAAGCCTGATGCTCACAGCAGAAAATAACGAAATTGACGTTAATGTTGTCAGTACTATTCTGAATCAGTTCAAACATAACCAGCCTCATGAAACCATGAACGGCTTCAATTTTGATCTGCCTCTGCGTGAACTGAGAGAGGATCTGGAACGACGCTATTTCGAATACCACATAGCTCAGGAAGGACATAACATGAGTAAAGTGGCTCAGAAAGTAGGGCTGGAACGAACTCATCTTTATCGCAAACTTAAACAGCTTGGTATTCAGTTTTCGCGCCGGCAAGCTGAAAAATAAATCAGATAAACCGGATAATAAATTCTCTGCAAATTTTATTATGAATTTTATTCATATTATTTAGCGGATTTTTCAAAGAAAATCTGCAATAAAACATTGATTGAGCATGTCTGAAACGTTATGGTTAGATATCTAACCATAACCTACGGAGAAACTGTTTAATCATGAGTTTTACCCAGTTGAGCTTTGAATTTTTTCCGCCGCGTACTGAAGAGGGACGGCGCAAACTGGCCATCACCCGCAAACAGTTAAGCCAATATCAACCTGAATATTTTTCATGTACTTATGGTGCAGGTGGAACTACACGAGCCGGTACATTGCAAACAATTACCGATATTATGAATGATGGAGTAGCAGCCGCTCCTCATCTGGCCTGTATTGGCGCCAGCCGTGAAGAAATGATCAGCCTGCTCCAAACCTACAAAGACATGGGCATCCGTCATATTGTAGCCTTACGTGGTGACGTTCCGTCAGGCGTGGGCTTCGGACATCAGGGACTGCGCTATGCAAATGAGCTGGTTGCTCTTATCCGCCAGGAGTTTGGTGACTGGTTTCATATTGAAATTGCTGCCTATCCGGAGTTTCACCCTCAATCACGCAGCGCTGAAGATGATATCAATCATTTTGTACGTAAATGTCAGGCTGGTGCCGACTCAGCAATTACCCAATATTTTTTCAATGCAGACAGTTATTTCTGGTTTGTGGACGAAGTACAGGGCAGAGGAATAGATATTCCCATTATTCCCGGCATCATGCCTATTGCCAGCTTTTCCAAATTGGCACGCTTTTCAGAAACCTGTGGCGCAGAGATTCCGCGCTGGTTACGCCTAAAACTTCAGTCTTATGCAGATGATACAGCATCAATTAAAGCACTTGGGCTGGATGTAGTAACTGAAATGTGCGACCATTTGCTTCAGCAGGGAGCACCCAGCCTGCATTTTTATACTCTGAATCAGGCCGGACTTGTATCGACTATATGTCAGCGATTAGGTTACTAAAACTGAATAATAAATAAAATTAAAATATAAATTTGTTAATACAATACAAATGAAATAAGCCCTTATCGTCTTAATGATAAGGGCTGTAAAATCTGATTACTTTTTTATCAGCGAAATTATATGACTGTCTAATTTAAATTAATCACAGCAAAATAATTAATAGCTAATGAGTTAACAACTGATTAAGAAACTGCTGAGCTCTTTCATGTTGCGGACGCTGGAAAAATTCTTCCGGAGTAGCCTCTTCAACAATTTCACCATGATCAATAAATACTACCCGATCAGCTACTTCACGGGCAAAACCCATCTCATGCGTGACCACCATCATTGTCATACCACTAAGCGCCAGATCTTTCATAACTTTCAGCACTTCACCTATCATTTCCGGATCCAGAGCAGAAGTCGGCTCATCAAACAGCATTACTCTTGGTTCCATAGCCAGACCGCGGGCAATGGCGACCCGCTGTTGCTGACCGCCCGACAACTGCTGCGGAAAAGCATCGCATTTATGCGCCAGCCCTACTTTAGCCAGCAGTTCCTTAGCTTTGGCTTCAGCCTGCGCGCGACTTTCTTTTTTCACCTTCATCGGTGACAAAATAATATTTTCCAGAACTGTAAGATGCGGATATAAATTAAAATGCTGAAATACAAAACCAACCTCAGTTCGTACCAGATTTAAATCAGCTTTCGGATCAGCAACATTAATCCCGTCAACCCAGATTTCACCCTGCTGGATTTTTTCCAGCTGATTTACAGTACGAATCAGCGTAGATTTACCGCTGCCAGAAGGACCGCATACCACTACCACCTCCCCCTGACTAACAGTGAGATTCACACCATTAATAACATGCAAATCTTTAAACCATTTATGGACATTCTTAAATTCAATCATGTATTCCCCACATCCTGTAACTGTCTGCATTAATCATTCAGACAGAAGCGCCATTGTGCAACAAATGATTACTTAATGCCACATAAAGCTCTGGCGTAACCCGTTCTGGCCGACTGCCGGGATCAATACCTACAGCCATCAATGCTGCATCATCTACAGATTCTTTCAGATTATTATGAATAGTTTTACGTCTCTGTTGAAAAGCCTGTTTGACCAATGCAGCAAAATGATTAAAATCCTCAGCAATACCAATGCGACCACACTGCGGAATCATTCGTACCACAGCTGAATCTACCTTTGGTGCAGGTATAAAGGCCTGAGGCGGCACATCAAGTAAATTTTCCATCTCAAAAAAATACTGCAACATAACACTTAAACGCCCGTAATCATTACTGCCTGCTACTGCCACCATACGTTCAACCACTTCTTTTTGCAGCATAAAGTGCATATCTATAATATCATCAGCATACTGACCAAAACGAAATAACAACGGCGTGGAAATATTATACGGCAAGTTACCAACAATCTTTTTTTTACCGGGTACAGTATTAAAATCAAATTGCAGGACATCACCCTCATGAATTAATAGCTTTGATGCAAATGGCAGCGTACGTAATCGGGCTACAATATCACGATCAATCTCAATCACATGCAGTTTATTGACAGCCATTGCAAGAGGTTCCGTAATTGCGGCCAGACCCGGACCAATTTCAATTACCGTATCCTCAGGCTGAGGACGAACCGCACGCACAATATCCTGAATAATACTTTTATCCTGCAGAAAATTCTGACCAAAACGTTTGCGGGCACGATGTTCTTTCATAATACTTCCTTCAATTTTGCCCAATTATAAAATAAAATCACCATTCTCAATTTACCAGACTAATCAGTACAACGTACCTGTTAACATCTGCTTTCAGTAGTCTGACGCTAATTTGACAGATAACGTAAAGGATTAACCGCCTTACTATTCACCCGAACCTCAAAATGCAGTTTTACACCAGTGGTTCCGCTATCTCCCATTGTTGCGATTGTCTGTCCGGCCTGAACTTTCTGCCCATTAACAACTTTCAGGGAATCATTGTACGCATAGGCCGTCATCGTACTGTTACTATGCTTAATCAGTACCAGTTTGCCATATCCGCGCAGTTCCTCTCCGGCATACTCTACGATACCCGCTGCAGCTGCTTTAACCGGCGTACCCCGGCTACCGGCAATATCAATACCCTTTTGCGTCTGACCATTAAATGTACTGATTACTTTGCCCTGCACCGGCCATCGCAAACGAATATCAGGAGCAGCTGTTGTAGTCGTTCCGGTATCCGGTTTAGGTGCAACCCGACCAGGCTGTCGTTTTACTCCCGCAGAACCACCTGATACAGAATTTGGTTTACGTACCCGAATCAACTGCCCCACTTCAATAGCATGAGGATTAGCCAGATGATTCCAGCGAACAAGCGTATTCACATCCTGATTAAATCGCAAACCAATGCGATATAACGTATCTCCGCGCTGTACCCGGTAATAACCATTTTGTGCCTTGCCATTCATTACCGGCGCTTTAGCCGGATTATTATTGGCACAGCCACCTAGCAACAAACAGCCGCCTAGCAACACGCTTAAACCGGAACGCCATAATATCCCGCTCAATTTCCATATCTGTATCATTGATTTACCAAAATCTTAACAAGAATCTGTATAGCATAGCTTGTTTAGTTAATCTTAGCTTGATATTAACATAGCTTTTCCCGCCTCATTGACTAGTAAGCCCCTCTTTTCAGACAGGCAGAGAAATCCATTTCACAACTGCTATATTGAATTCTTCGATCCTGCAACCATCTGTTAAAAATGTTATAGCTTAAAAGGGTAACTTACATGCGTTACATAGGTTGGGCATTACCGATACTGGCAGTACTGGAAGTCCTTTCCATTATTCTGGTTAGCAATCTGATTGGTGGTGGCTGGACACTGCTTATCATCTTACTGTCAATTGCCTGCGGTATTTTTATGCTGCGTAATATTGGCGTGTCTGGCTTATTTCTTGCAATGGCTACCATTCGTACTGGTAACAATGTATCGCTTTACCAACTATTATGGCCAGTGCGCTACATATTCGCCTCCATCATGCTTATTAGCCCCGGATTTGTCTCAGATATATTTGCTGCCTTGTTATTACTACCTATTAGCGGCAAGCCTCTGACCGGCACAACCCAATCCTTCTCCCGTTCAACACAACCAGAACAGGGGGACATTATCGAGGGTGAGTACACTGTAGAAACCGATAACGAACAAACAGCTCACTCCGGCACACAATCAAATCTTCCACATAAATAACCGAATAACAAAACCAAAAGCCGCACAGAATTAATCTGGCGGCTTTTAAATTACAGAAAGGCGATTCTGACTACTCTAAACGCATTTGCGGAAACAGAATAACATCACGTATTGTTTGAGCATCTGTCAGCAGCATAATCAGACGATCCATGCCAATACCGCAGCCGCCGGTTGGCGGTAAACCATATTCCATAGCACGAATATAATCCGCATCGTAATGCATTGCTTCATCATCACCAGCATCCAGCTGTGCTACCTGTGCTTTGAAACGCGCAGCCTGATCTTCAGGATCATTTAATTCCGAATAGCCGTTAGCCAGTTCGCGTCCGACCACAAACAACTCGAAACGCTCGGTTAAACCCGGTTTAGTATCCGATGCACGTGCCAGTGGTGATACTTCTACCGGATAATCCACAATAAATGTAGGCTGCCATAATTGCGCTTCCGCGCACTCCTCAAATAAAGCCAGCTGCAAACTACCCAGACCCTGAGCCATAGGTAAAGCTCCGCCCAGTTTTTTAATTTCAGCCTTCAGCCAGGCCTCATCCGTCAGCTGTTCATCCGTATACTGCGGATTAAAATGTTTAATTGCTTCTACAATAGTCATACGAGCAAACGGCTGGCTTAAATCTACCTCCTTACCGTTATAACTCACCACAGCACTGCCTGTTGCCTCAATAGCAGCAGCACGGATTACCTTTTCTGTCATGTCCATCATGCGCTGGTAATCACCATAAGCCTCATAGAATTCCATCATCGTGAATTCCGGATTATGGCGTGTACTCATGCCCTCATTGCGAAAATTACGGTTAATTTCAAACACACGCTCCAGACCGCCCACAACCAGCCGTTTCAGATAAAGCTCAGGAGCCACACGTAAAAATAAATCCATATCCAGAGCATTATGATGCGTAACAAACGGCTTTGCTGTAGCTCCGCCCGGAATCGGATGCATCATCGGTGTTTCCACCTCCAGATAGCGCTCACCTACCATCACATTCCGTATCGCCTGAATAATCCGACTCCGTTTCACAAAAGTGTCACGCGTTTGCTCATTGGTAATTAAATCTACATAGCGCTGGCGATATTTCTGCTCCTGATCAGCTAAACCGTGAAACTTATCAGGTAATGGTCGCAAAGACTTAGTCAGCAACCGCAGACCAGACACCCGTACCGTAAGCTCACCGTGATTGGTTTTCATCAGTTCACCTTCAGCACCCACAATATCACCCAGATCCCAGTGCTTGAATGTATCATGAACTTGCTCACCAACACCCTGATTGTTGATATACAGCTGAATACGGCCGGTCATATCCTGAATGGTCGCGAAGCTGGCCTTACCCATATGACGTTTCAGCATAATACGTCCGGCTACCTTTACTGGAATTGCCTTTTCTGCCAGCGCATCCTTATCAAACTCATCATAAAGCTGATGCAAATCTCCGGCAAAAGCATCCCGCTTAAAATCATTTGGAAAAGCAATTCCCTCAGCACGAATCGCCGTCAGCTTCTCACGGCGGTGTGCCATAATCTGGTTTTCATCCAGTTGTTCTTCTTGCGCGGCAGCTACCGGCGCATTCTGCTGTTCACTCATATGCATCCTCATACTATATGCAATTGTTATCAACTAACAACTGCCCGCCTGACACCATTGAGCATAGTATTAAATTCAGGCAATAAAAAATTAAACATAACCGCCTATTTTAAGTCAAAACAGCCAGTTTGACATCTAAAACACCTGATTCAGTTACAGCAATCCCATATTGCCATAACAAATTTCTTCAACCAGCAGCAATAACTTAACACCATCCGGCAGCAAAAACTTTAAACATCATCCCAAAGAAATAAATTATTACCAAACTGTAACCAAAGCACATAAACCTGCCCGGGTAAATTAATGATAGCAATATCTCTGATATCAGCTAAACAGAAGAGCAGACTTGAGCATAAATTTATCCGTAGCAATCTATAAACAGCCAATATTGAATATATATTTCTTGATTATTTATTAAAATAGCATAAAAATAACAATAAAATATTAACCGTCAACCTGTGCCATATCCGTTAGCGCATACGAAAATACCAACAGTCTATTATTTGTTTTAACAACAATTACATTGAAATACAACTCATTAACCCATTACCAGCGAATAATAATTTTAATATTAAATTTAACAACCTTATCGCTGTATCACCAATAAAACCCAGATATATCTTTCAGGAGATGAACATGTATCAGTTACATCTTTATGACACACCTATTGCGATGAATACAGCTCTGGCTACAGCTATTATTGCCAACCTGCAAAATGCAATTAATCTGCGCGATTGCGCTTCTCTTGCCGTTTCAGGCGGTCCGAATCCGGTAGAGCTGTTTCAGATACTAAGCAAAGCGCAACTGGCATGGGAGAAAGTTTATATTACTCTCGTGGACGAGCGCTGGGTTGATAAACACCACGAAGACAGCAACGAACGGCTGATTCATACCCATTTACTACAAAATAAAGCTAAAGCAGCACACTTTATCAGCCTAAAAACCGTAGCTGAAAATCCATATGATGGTGTGGATGAAATTCAGGCACGTCTGGAGCAACTATTACCCTTACCCATAGATGTACTGGTATTAGGTATGGGAGACGACGGGCATACTGCATCGCTTTTTCCTCATGCTGAAAATTTATCCAAAGGCCTGGATATGCACTCCGAGAGAATGGTAATAGACATGAAACCCCTGACTGCACCGCATGATCGTATTTCCCTGACTTTACCGGTAATATTAAACAGTAAACATTTATATCTGCAACTTTCCGGCAAAAAACAACAACAGGTACTACAACAGGCACTGGCCGGAATCAATAGTAACGATATGCCAATCAGAGCTGTTCTGCATCAACAGAAACTGCCATTACAGATTTATCTGGCTCAATAAAAAATGCGCCGGGTAAAACCGGCGCATTGACAAAATTCAGCATAATTACCAGGAATAGCGATAATTAAAATTAATGCCAAATTTCTGCTCTGTATGCTGCCCGCTCGCATAATCAAGCTTGAAATCAGCGTGATTATTTGAATTAAAATCCACACCCAGCCCTGCTTCATACAGACCACTGTTACCAGCTCCGGTAATACGCATATTGCTATCATCAACAATAGCATGTCCCAGACTGTTTTTATCATGTAACCAGTAAGCACCTGCATACGGATGCAGATTCACCTTATTCAGTGCCAGAGTAGTTTTAACTGCCGCACCTAACTGACTACGATAAAAAGTCGTACTCTTCGTATAATCATCACCGGATAAACGACCGGCAGTTATACCAGCTTTAGGTGTGATTACCCATTTATCAGAAAGGCTGAAATCTTTACCCGCATCAACACTCAGACTATTACTATGCCATGTAGCCTTATCCATTTTGTTGGCATTAGCTTTCAGATGGCTGTAACGATAAGCCGCATCGGCAAACCAGCCTGCTGTATTATACCAGCCGACATAAACACCAGTAGTAAGTGCTTTCAGATTACCGTCCTTATAATTACCATTAAAATCTACACTAGAATGCCCCTGTCCTACAAAAGCACCCAAATAAGTCTGATTACTGTCATTACCCAGCGGTAACAAATGATCATAACCTAATTGCAAACTATATGATTTTTGCTTAAAACCAGAGGTAGTCAACCCATAGCTTGAGCCAGTACTGTCAAAATGATTATTGGTATAATTACTGTCCAACCACATATTATTAACATGTGACTCATTTTTCAGACTGTTGAAGCGTGCATTTAAAGGTTTTTGCATCTGATATACAAACTGGCTGGCCGCCTGACGCATACTGATAAGTGAATTGGCAAAATCACTGATTTCATGCCGAGGGCCATAATGACCGCCTCCTGCTGATGCGGCACCATTATCATTACTTAGAATCCAGTCATTTCCGTTCTGATGGAAGAAATAGCGATATCTGCCAACATCAACATAATTCTGAACCATAGAGAATGATCCGTCACCACCTTCAGACTCAACCAAAGTTATCTGAATATTCGGTTTTTTGGGCTGTTTACGACTATCTGCCACACTGATTTTATGTTCACCATGAACCTGACCATGAATTTTAATCTTATCAGATTGTCCATCGGCCAGACTGGTATTCATATTAAACAGACTATTGCTACCATTTAAATCGCCATTTATTGTCAGAGTTTTAAATTTACCACCCTGACTGAAAGAAACAACTGAATCATGAATATTCAGCTCATCCAGTACACTATCACCATTGATTGTCCATGAAGAACCATTATTCAGATTAAAAGTTATTTTAGGCGCCCGCTTCGGATCCTGATCAATATAAATACGTCCTGCCAATTGAGAATGATCTGCAGTTAAAGTAAATGGCTGTAATGCAGCAACCTGCTCATCTCCTATAGCATCATCATCCTCAGCATCTTCAACATAATAACGATGATCATTGACACCCAGTAAAGCATTCTGCCCGATTAACTTGCTGTCTTTAATTGTAAATTTATGTTTATCCGCTTCCGTCTGAGTAGTTGCCAGCATAATGCCAATACCTGACTTTATAGTACTATTTTTAACATTTACTTCACTTCCGTTATTCAGATAAAAACCTGAACTGAGCGGATTAGTAAGATTTATTTCTGTGTTGCTAACATTGGCAACAGCATGATTCTCTGAACTCTGATTCACTATATCTATGCCAAAATTAATATATCCATCACCTTGTATTTTCATATTATTGACATTGACGAGTGCATTATTATTATCCGAAACTTCTATAGAAATTGCAGCTGAATAATCACTATCTTTACCTAACTTTATTTCTGAATCATGAATATTCGCTGTGCTGGCAGCTGTACCAGCCCCAGTAGCCGCTATATAATATGCATCAGAATGAGGAGCAGTGATTGTAAAATCAGCCTGTGAATCCAGATATCCTCCGCTAAGTTCAATTCCTTTAATACCTTCGTCAAATTCTTTTGGCTGCCCCTGCAAGCTAAAATGAACACCCTTAGGCATCACAAACCGTGCATTGCCCGTTTCTGATTCAAAACTGACACCTGTATGGTCTATATCCTCCCGATGATCTCCGTACTTTTTATTATTTAAATACGAGGTATCTATTGTAATTTCAGTATTTGGAGAAAATTCTGCCGTTAATGAATGTGCAGTATTATTTGATTCATGAATCCGGAACATCGACAAGTTATGACCATCTTCTCCGGGAGCTCCGGTAAACAACTCTTTAAATTCACTCTCAGTAGGAATGCCATTATAATATTGATCAGCTGTAATAATAATTTTATTATTTTCCGGATCTGGCACCTTACATCCGTCTATAGCATGACAAGTATTAGCAGCTACACTATAAGCTGACAATGATCCCAGAACAACTAGCAGAATAGTTTTTAACTTTAATGGCGGGTGTATTGATTTCATCATATAAATTAATCTTTTAACACAAATAAAAAATAATATCACAATATTTATAAATTAAGTTAATATTTGTTTATTACAATTAAATTATTTTTTATCATATAATAAATTTAATTACACTCTTGCCTTAAAATTCCATTGTATTAATTTATTCATTTAAATTAATTACATTATCTTATAATTTTATTCAAATAAATCCTGTTTATCTTTTACTTTATTGTTGATAGCAATATACCCCTCATGTTGTGGGTAAATAATCTATTAAATCATACCTTAATAACATTTGATCTAATAATATTTTGCATCGTTTGGCGGTAGTACAGAATCCTTAGTAATCAGCTTATTCAGGTAAAGTCTGTTCATCATAATTATTCAGAGAGTATAGAAGTAATAATTTTTATAAAAAAAAGTCTTTAATTTAAAGTATTAATAAAAAAACAGGATTGAATCATAAACGATCAACCCTGTTTTGATTAAATTATCACAACTTTATTACCAGTTAACCTTTAATCCTACAGAACCATTTACAGGTGATTTCACATGTGAATCTCCGCCATTAGACCATGTATGGCCAATTTCACCATAAGCTTTCACCTTGTCGGTAATATCATAGCTACCACCAATAGCCATTTCAGTATTAGCATGCGAAGCACCGGCATTCAATGTAGTTGATGCAGCCTTTGTTTTAAAGGTAGTGTGATTTGCACCATTTGGTGAGTAGAAGAAATTAACCCGGGCATAAGGATGGAGCACACCTTTATTTACCTGATAATTACCTTCCAGACGACCGCCCAGACGGAATAACCACGCATTATCATGATCCTGTTTAACTGTGGTATTACCACTGATATCAGTATCATTTAAATCCAGCCATTGATGAATAATCTGTGCCTGAGGTTCAAATTTCCAGCTGCTGCTACCAATAGCAAATGGCTGACCGACCTCAACAGAAGCAGTAACACCATGGCCTTTTTGCTTACTATTTGAGGTGCCATCAGGTTTGATATCTACATTATGGCGTGCACCCTGTAATACAACATCCATATAGGCACCATTATCTCGGGTGTAATTACCATAAGCACCAAGGAAATAAGATTTAGTACTATTTTTACCAACCTTACCATTAATGCCGCTGGCAAAACCGTTTACATCAAGATTTCCATGTAAATAACCTAAGTAGCCACCAATACGCAGACCATTATTGCTCCAGATATCGCTACCAACCTGCAAACCGGAATAGTTACCTTTACTACGGGTATTAGCTGTTCCATTCTGACGAATATCGCTACGATTAGCAATTACTCTGCCCCAGCTCATCCGTTCATCAGGAGTAGGAGTAGCACCAATACGCTTATGCATATCACCGAGCATCAGACTGTCTGCCTGATGTAACTGGGCACTAACTGCACTATATAAAGGTACTTCTCTACGATAAGTTGTTTTTGTACCGGTTTCCTGCATTTTTTCAGAGTAAAGATTCCATTTATTATCTTCACTCTTTTGCAGCCTGTACTCATATGCACCGGCGTCAACATGATCGCGCAGTAATGTGAAAATATCGCCATCAGCAGTACCATCAACGGAGACAATTTCAATGCCATTTGTACCGGCTGTACTTGCACCCAAACCACTAACTTCAGTTAGATCAATGGCTGTCTCACCACTCGCATTTCCACCGATATGTAATTTATCAGCATTATTTTGCTCAGGTGTTACTTCCAGAAGCAGTTTACTACCCTTTTCACCATGATAGTCACCCTGAATGGTCAGACGGTCACCAACATTATCGTTAACCAGATTAATATTACCGGCATTGTTTACATTACCTGAAATAGCAACTTCGTTCTTACCGGAAGAATTGTCAATCTTATCAAGTTGTACTTCCGCCCCAGATCCGATATTCAGGTTTTGTGTATTAAGGTCACCGGTTAGAGTTAGTCTGGCTGATTGTCCGAGATGGATATTTTCCCAGTTAATAATACCAACATCACCTGCACTATTACTGGTGGAAGAACCGCGAAGATTAGTATTAAGGTAGAGTTGGTCATTACTGTTGTCTTTACCATCATCTATATCATTGCCGCCGTCCAGCATAGTAAGACCAGTAATATCAGCACCATTATTGATAGTGAGAATATCACTACCATGACCCAGATTAATATTACCGGTTACTTTTGCTCCGCTATTAATGGTAACCAGAGAATTGCTATCGCCATCTTCAATCGCATTACCTGATGCAGCAGAAACATCTGCTCCCTTATTAAGGATAATACTACTGTTTGAAGCAGGTAAACCATTGGTAGAGATGCCTGCACCGGTACCACCAGCTACCTTACCTGACGTTTCTATTGACACAGCACCGCCGGTCGTATTTATTGCACTGATACCATCAGTACCGCCTGTAATGCTTCCTCCGGTCTGATTTACTGCTATGCTGTTTTTCTCACCAGAATCCGTCCAGTCAATATTAGTTGCCTGTATACCAGCACCACTAGTACCCGTTACATTACCTCCGGTTGTGATTTTGGTATCACCTTTACCTAAATTTGTCGCAACAATTCCGGTTTCTTTACCTTCAATACTACCTGTTGTCTGAGTAATATTGATTGCATTCGCTGTTTCGCCATTGTAAGCAGAAATGCCTGTGCCATTTATTCCCAGTCCGTCTGCAGCACTCACTGTACCTGCTGTGGTAATAGTTGTAGATCCGGTACCGGAATTTACAGCACTGATGCCTGCTGCACCTCCCTGAATTTCACTGTTATCTTTTTGATTAATATTGATATCAGTTGTATTAGCACCATTTGAAACAATAATTCCGTTACTAGTATTGTATTTGTTACTATTTAAATCCTCAGGATCTTCTAATACTGTTTCAGTACTGGTTGCCTTTACCTTTCCGTTAATTTCAATATTTGTAGCACCTGATCCATGATTATTAACTTCAATACCATTGTTAAAACCAGTTATATTTCCACCATTCTGGGCAACCTTAATTCCCTCAGATGAAGCCAGGCTACTATCTGCAAGGTTTTTACCGGCTAATTTCTGACTATTGTACCAATCATCTATGCTTACATTATCTGCGTTTTCATCAACCTCTGAAACAGGAGCTGTACCTGAAACCGCCAGAATACCTGCACCTGCATTACCAGTTACCTGACCGGATGTTTCCACTGATACTGCACCGCCGGTCGTATTTATTGCACTGATACCATCAGTACCGCCTGTAATACTTCCTCCGGTCTGATTTACTGCTATACCTCTTTTCTCACCAGAATCCGCCCAGTTAATATTAGTTGCTTGTATACCAGCACCACTAGTACCCGTTACATTACCTCCGGTTGTGATTTCGGTGTCACCTTTACCTAAATTTGTCGCAGCAATTCCGGTTTCTTTACCTTTAATACTACCTGTTGTCTGAGTAATATTGATTGCATTCGCTGTTTCACCATTGTAAGCAGAAATGCCGGTACCATTTATTCCCAGTCCGTCTGCAGCACTCACTGTACCTGCTGTGGTAATAGTTGTAGATCCAGTACCGGAATTAACAGCATTGATGCCTGCTGCACCTCCCCGAATTTCACTGCTGTCTTTTAACTGACTAATATTGATATCAGTTGTATTAGCACCATTTGAAACAATAATTCCGTTACTAGTATTGTATTTGTTACTATTTAAATCTTTAGGATCTTCTAATACTGTTTCAGTACTGGTTGCCTTTACCTTTCCGTTAATTTTAATATTAGTAGCACCTGATCCATGATTATTAACTTCAATACCACTGTTAAAACCAGTTATATCTCCATCTCCATCTTTATCTTTATCTTTCTGGATAACATTAATCCCCTCAGATGAAGCCAGACTACTATCTGCAATGTTTTTGCCAGCTAATTTCTGGCTACTGTACCAATCATCTATGCTTACATCATCTGTATCTACATCAGCTGTACCTGAAACCGCCAGAATACCCGCACCTGCATTACCTGTTACCTGACCGGATGTTTCCACTGATACTGCACCGCCGGTCGTATTTATTGCACTGATACCATCAGTACCGCCTGTAATGCTTCCTCCGGTCTGATTTACTGCTATACCTCTTTTCTCACCAGAATCCGTCCAGTTAATATTAGTTGCTTGTATACCAGCACCACTAGTACCCGTTACATTACCTCCGGTTGTAATTTTGGTATCACCTTTACCTAAATTTGTCGCAGCAATTCCGGTTTCTTTACCTTCAATACTACCTGTTGTCTGAGTAATATTGATTGCATTCGCTGTTTCACCATTGAAAACAGAAATGCCTGTACCATTCTTCTCCGGTCCATCTGCTATCACTGTACCCACTGTGGTAATAGTTGTAGATCCGGTACCGGAATTAACAGCACTGATGCCTGTTGCTGTACCCCGAATTTCACTGCTGTCTTTTAATTGATGAATATTGATATCAGTCGCATTTTCATGATTTTCAGCAATAATTCCACTACCAGTATTAAATATGTCACCATTCGGATTCATCGGATCTATGGTATCATCAGTATCCACAGGTACTGATCCGGTTCCCGTTCCTTTACCTGTAACATTTCCGCTAATATTGATATTGATAGCCTCAATACCCTGATTATTCACCACGATTCCATTAACTGAACCGTCAATATTGCCTGTTTCAGCCTGACTAATATTAATTGCTTTTGAGTTTTGCCCATTATCTGCATAAATACCCACCTTAGCGTGTACCTTACCAGCAACATTTATATTGGTAGATCCTTTACCGCTATTAGAAGTTGTAATACCAATATTTTCACCCTTAATAGTACTGCTGCTTGCAGTCTGGTTTACAGTCAAATTGGTAGCATCTTCAGAATTGGTTATTGAAACAGCATCGTCAAATTTTGGCGTATCTGTATCACCTGGTATCATTTCATTTCCTGATGAAATGACATTTCCGGAAATATCAACTGTTGTTCCGCCTGTTCCGGAATTTATTCCCCAAAGACTGCCTTCCCGGTCGGTACGATCAACTTCAACTCTTATATTTTGACCATCTGCCAAACCAAGAATGTCAAAAACCCCTTCCTGTGAAGTAATTGGATCAACAGAAGGAATACCAATGAATGCAATATCCTTGCCATCAGGTCTGTCCCGATCTGAAATGACAACTTCCCCTGCTGCATTAGTACATATTTGATTTTGCTCCGAAGTAGAAACACACTGAGCCTGAGCTACATTTGCAGTTAAAGCCAGTGCACCAATCACTGTTGTGACAACCTTGGCTCCCACTACTTTCCCGCTTTTGCGAGCCAACTCAGAAGTCACAACATAAGCCTGTTCTCTGGCATTCCAAATCAGTTTGTATATTTTATTCATTTGGCAATCAATCTTTAATAAATTAAATTAAGTTAAGTTAACGAAACTCAAATATAATGCATTTTAAATTTAACACTTTATTACTTTAATAATCAATTATCCTATATAGACAAAATTAGGTATTTTTTTGTCATAGGTCAAATTATATTGTTTTAAAATATTTATATTTATTAAGTTGTATTTTTATGTTAAATGACATTATATTTATCTCATTGAAAATAATTTCACCGAATAAAGAATAAAATAGTGGAAAATAGAGAGTAAAATGTAATTTACATCATTAATTTATTGAATTTAATAAATTTAATTATAAATTTTGATAAATGAAATTATTTTATTGCTTAGTAGTCTATAATTTTATAGATACTCATTATTTTTTAATAAGAAAATTATTTATGAAAAATTTTGAGATTTATTGAACAGAAAAGGTAAAATATTGTGTTGAAATATTAGAAAAGATTTTAATGAATTTAAATGTTCTATAAAATATATTATTAACTTAACATTCATTACAATTGCTGGCTTAAGTAAAAAAATTTTACCATCAAATAATAGCCAATCATCAAACTGACAATTCAAAAATAAATAGTCATTGATAAATTAAGAAAATTATAATAATAAATTTATATTATAAAATATTTAGTTAAATCTTTAATATAATAGATAATTGATGGGTCATGAGCAATTCGAACGCTCGACCAACGAATTAAAAGGTATACATGATCAACTCAATTGCTCCAGCCGGAACGATGAAGCAGACGTGGAAAATCAGAATGAAGAGAAACTTCAAAATAAAAGAAATACGTCATCAGATAGATAATTTATTACAGGAAGCAACCTAAAAGACCGAGCTCAGCAAAAAGCGTGAAGTACTTAATATTGTACTCTCTATATCCGCCAGAGCACTGCCAAATACCATCAAGAATGGCAGTAAAATAATTTTACAGTTAAAGATCATCATTATTTATTTGCCTTACATATGTAGGAATATCGAACAGATGAACTGCCATTTCACATATACATCATTGTAATTTTATGGTACATGAATTTTATTTATAGGTTTAATCTACATAAAAATGATTTATATGTATAGCATTTTCACTTTGCAGAAAAATGCGTGAACAAGTTATACCCTGTGCGACTACGCACTGCCATCATAGAGAAGTAATCTTTAAAGAAAAGAATCTATATCATATTCCATGCATAAATATGGATACGTAAGCAATGTTCCTAAATAAATAGTAAAATAGCCTATTGAGGCGATACAACGCAATGGGAGACCAGCTCACACTTTCTAAAGGAAGCTGTCACAATTCAAACTTAAATCGTCAGCAACGATCTGCCCAAATAGCCAGAAAATTGTATAAGAATTAATATAGAACAGATCCAGAATTATCAGTAAATTAACATCTAAAATCTCTAATATTGAATTTACTACACAGGCGCAAGCAATTTTTGATAAATTTGTGCAATGATTTAATTCAACATCAATCACACAATAATATCGTTTATAATATTGAAAGCTAAAAATTAACAATGATATTTATTTACCAGGTAGTCAATGGTAAAAATGAATCCACATTAAATCAGCTTTAGATGTACTTTTAATTAAACTTATCAGGATTTAAATTTCTTTATACTTTTATACAATTACTTTGGTTGCACAGGCAACCAAAGTAATTGTATAAAAGCGGCAGTAGCCTTTCTTAAAATTAAATATTTTTAAGTGCAGAATACTACTTTAAAAATATTATTCTCACACTATTGCTTAAATTTCTATCGTGCTATTCCACCGTGTCGCGAACAAGCCCCTTTTCCTGCTTTAGTTGAAGTTCCATCATTACATTTAATAGTATTTTTAGGTTGTTCAGTTTTTGGTTTTTTATTTGATTTTCTTCTTGTTGGCAAATCATCATAAACAACCCCGCCATGATGAGAACATGTACCCTTTCCGGTTGAAGTTGAATATGTGCCATCTGCACATTTTGACTTCACTTCCGGATCATTTGCATTAGTTGTGATTCTTGCAAATCCTGATTGTGAGAAAAAAAAGCATAAGAAAAGCATGGCAAATCTGCTACTGATTTTTATCATAACTTTCCTGCAATTTATATAGTTAAAATATAAATAATTTTTAACATATATTTATTCTAAAAATCAAATTTTCAACTAAATTATCTATGTAATTTTGCATTTTAATCATTAAAAAATTATTTATACAACGTTCTGTCTATACTTGGTATATTTAATATTATTATTCTTATTAATAAATTTTACGGTTTTACTGCTCTGTAACAACGGTTCCAATTTTCTAGTCAAAGTAGTAGCTAATAAAATTAATCATTCTTAATCATTCCAACTACTGTATTAATTAAATCAGAACCATATTCCAGCAGAAACCTTCAAATAATAAAAAAACCAGTAATTTAGCCTTCTCCGGCTCTTCAGCATAAGCAGTATCTGGCAAATAGCCCTGCTTTACTGGCTGTTGCCCATCCGGAGCGGGAGCGGATTTAGTTTAAAAGTCCTTATTCTTAATTTGTTTTTTAATCATTTTTCAAAATACTCAGGAAATAAAGACTTAAATCAGCAAATTTTTTGAGTTCAAATCAATTTAATTATCTTATCTATTTTAACGATATATTTTTTAAATTTTTATAACTGAGAATTAGGTTATGGGGATTTCAGCTGAAGAATTTATAAAATTACTATGAAAAAATCTTTTAAATTTTAGCGATTTAAAGGTGATATTATTCAATTAATACAGACTAAAGTATCTAATGTAGACATATCTGGAATTAAACGGCCTACAAACAAGAGTAGCGAATTTTGATTATTACTTAAAAAATACAATATGAGCTTAAATAGCTCGGATCTAGAAATACTATTACTGGTAGCACTGAAATCAGGAATACATGAACAGCAGAAGCTTTGAGTGAGAATTCAGTCAGCATGATTCATGACATACATGGGCTACCAGGCTAGTTGAAGATAGTGTTTCAATGCATGGCATTAGATATGAGCGGCTGGAAATCTCTAGAGATAGGTACAAAGATATGCTCATTTAGCACTGAAGCATTTAATCCAGCCTGCATTAAAGATTAACAACATCATGACATCAAAATGGCACAGTTTTGTCACAACAGATAATACAAGGGAAGAAATGATAAAATGCGTAGAATATTAGAATATATGGAGGAGAAATGGTGGGTCGTGAGCGATTCGAACGCTCGACCAACGGATTAAAAGTCCGCTGCTCTACCGACTGAGCTAACGACCCAAGAGCGCGCATTTTAGGCAGGAGTGCGGCTGCTGTCAAGTACTTTGCTATTATTCATTTGCGGTAATATGGCACTAAAAGTGCTGCCTTTCCCAGTAATACTTTCAATCTGTAATTTGCCGCCATGTTCTGCCAGAGCGTGTTTGGCAATGGCCAGCCCAAGACCTGTACCCCCGCTTTCGCGTGAGCGGCCTGAATCTACACGATAAAAGCGTTCGGTAAGATGAGGAATATGCTCCGCAGCGATACCGGGGCCCGTATCGCTCACTTGAAATACAGTCTGCTGATAGTTGTTTTCGTCTTGTTCACTATAGAGCCGGATAGTTATAGTTCCACATTGCGGAGTATAGCGTACAGCATTAAACAGAAGATTACTGAATGCATTATATAAATCCTGCTGAATCCCCTCTATCCAGATATCTGCAGCTATTTCACAAATAAAATGATGTTTATTTTCAGACAAAATTTCAGCTTCATATACTACCTGCTCAACCAGAGTACTCAGGCACAATGATTGTTTACGTAAAGATGCAGTAATCTGATTTTCCAGTCGTGATAAGGTTAATAAATCTGCCAGAAGGTGATTCATGCGGATTCCTTCTTTACTCATCAGTGCAATAAATGACTGACGCTGCTCCTGCGGCAAATCCGGCATATCCGTTAAGGTTTCCAGAAAGCCGTTAATTACAGTTAAAGGAGTACGCAGCTCATGC
This sequence comes from Snodgrassella sp. ESL0304, assembly GCF_013344995.1. NCBI lineage: Bacteria > Pseudomonadati > Pseudomonadota > Betaproteobacteria > Neisseriales > Neisseriaceae > Snodgrassella > Snodgrassella sp. ESL0304. The sequence goes on along the minus strand of NZ_JAAEDR010000004.1, from coordinate 9,788 downwards.
GAAACATTGGCCACAAATGCCGTTCTGGTGGCATTCAATTGTTCGGCAGCAGTAATATCCTGAGTAATAATCAGTGTTGCCTGTTCGTCAAACGGAGTACGGATAATATTCAATACTCGTGGTAATCCGCTATTTATATTTTCAAGTGTAAGCTTTATATTCACTGACTCTGTTGCCGGCTCATCCAGAAATCGCCGGAAATCACTATTTTCAATCAGATCAGCTAGCATACTGTTATTGTCTTGTTCAGCAACCAGATTCAGATGGATTGCAGCCAGATGGTTCAGCCACTGAACATGTCCATCCTGCCCGAGGATTAATACGCCCTCTGGTATAGTTTCGGCAATGCGGTTAAAGCGTAACAAGGCGACACCCAGTTTCTGCTTGCGCTTTTTACGGCTACGTGCCTGTAGCATCAAAGTATTGAAAATATTGTTCCAGATCCCGATCCCCTGTGGCACATTACGTAATTTCGGTCTTTCCAGCCACCGGACCAGTTTAAATAAATGATACCAGTAACCCGCCAACCATAAAAAAAACAGGCAGCACAAGCTAATCAGCATGAATTGCAGGCCGCCAGCCAGCAATGACGCTACAACAACCACAATCACGGTTGCCAGTATTAAATATAAATGATGGCGCAGTTCAGACAGAAGCATGTCATTTCACAGAAGATAAATTTAAGAAGTAATTCCGGCTATGGTGAAAAGCGATAACCGCTGCCACGCACTGTTTGTATAAGGTGGTCATGCCCCACTGTTTCAAGTCCCCGTCTTAACCGGCGGATATGAACATCTACCGTACGCTCCTCAACAAACACATGATCACCCCATACAAGATCAAGAAGCTGGCTGCGGGTGTATATCCGATCCGGATGTGTCATAAAGAAATGTAATAACTTAAATTCACTGGGTCCGAAGGGAATGGTTTGTCCGTTTACTTGTACACGCTGCTGCTGCGGATCGAGTTCCAGACCATAAATACGCAGTGGTACACTGGTTTTTTGCGGAGCACGCCGGCGCAAAAGTGCATTAATTCGCGCAATCAGTTCTCGTGGTGAAAAAGGTTTAGTAATGTAGTCATCTGCACCCAGATTCAGCCCCTGCTCTTTATCTGTTTCTTCACCGCGTGCTGTTAATAGAATAATGGGTAAATCACGACTGCGAATATCATTGCGCAGCTGCCGGATAAAATCAAGACCGGAAAGTCCGGGTAACATCCAGTCTAGTAACAGTACATCAGCCAGCCTGGCCTGCAATAACGGCTGTGCAGCTTCTACACTGGGTACACATTGCACAACAAATCCCGCCTGTTCCAGCGTAAATTGAATCAGAGTAGAAATTGCAGCTTCATCTTCCACAACCAATACCATAACTTCTGTCATATACATTTCCTGACCAGATAATTATCTATTGTGACAGATTAAGAAGAAAAACAGAAAAATACAAAGTCAGCTATCAAGAAAAAACCTGTGCCGGAACATTTTTTTGCACAGGTTCAGAATCGGAGTAACCACAGTAATGCTAACACAATATAAATTGATATCATATCAGGAAATATCTGATATACAGACATACAGTATTAATTTTAGCTGGTAAGTTGTATTTTCAGTTTTGTATTGCATTTATCAGTGATTAAATAATTTCTGATTGATTATTATTAGCAAATCAATTGGTGAGATGAGACAAAATTTCGTATGTCTGATAATACTTATGTCTGATTAAACTTAAATCTGTTCTCTTATTTATTCTCACAAAACTCTCCAGCAGACCGTTACTTCATTTTGAAACAGCTTTTCCATATTATTACGTGCCTTAATTAATTTTTTATAAACTATCAACAATCCGCACTTACCAAATAATGTACAAGAAAATAATTTTTCTGCAGATGTCTTTATAAAATTATTAAATATATTTTCGCCAATTTTGAAACTAATTTACAACAGGTTAAAAAAATTAAATCATCTGATTATTATTTTTATTTCATTCCATTTTCATAAAATATAGCTATTTGGTCTAAAATTTTCTTACCAAAGCATACATTTGGATGATAATACCGGCATAAAAAAATATTCTAAAGGTATAAAATTGTCTGGCTAACGCTTTTGCAGCCTGCCCTATACTGTTTGAATTTCAAACAGCATTAATGCCATTCAGATATTATTAATATAATAATATTTTACAATTGCTAACATTTAAATTCTAATTTTCATATAGTTAATTTTTTGACTTCATCAATTTTTTATAGTCGAATAAAAAAAAAGATATATCTTATTTATATGTTTATAAGTTGATTTAAAAATGTATATATCTAACTACGGTGTTTGACTGAAACATAATTCTCATTTACCTGATTATCTTAGCCAATATGAATAAAATCTACAAACTTATCTGGAATGCGCAAGTACAGGCATATATCGTTACATCAGAATTAGCCCGGAAAGGGGGTAAAACTGCACGGCTCAGGCTGGTTAGCATTATAGCTGTCAGCATGGCAACTACCGGACTGGCTTATGCACAATGTCCGCTTTCAGCACCAGAAAACAAAGTTTGCACAACTTTTCGAGAAAACACGCCTGTTATCAGTACATATGCTGACACTACCATCAGCGATAATCGCATTGAAAACAGAGATCCTTCCAATCAGACCATCAATACACCCGACACTGACTTAAATCAGTCGCTTACAATTATCAATCAAAATGGTGCCGGGGATTTAACAGTAAACGCAAATAATAGAAACATAACGGATATCGATGCAACAAATAACAGCCAGAATGGTGCGATTACAATTAACACCACACAAGATATGTTAACTCCTGATACTAAAGGTATTTACATTAACAGCGCAGGAACAGATGTCACACTCACAACAGCAGCCGTCCATAGCAAACAACGCAAAGGTATTAGTATCGAAAATAATGGCAGCGGTTCCACAAAAATAACAGCGAATGATGATATCATATCTGATACTGATGATGCCATTTATGCTGTCAATAATGCCGGATCAAAGGATTTAACTATTAATACTCAGGCTGTTATTGGTCAGGCACATGGTATTTATGCATATAACAATGGTACAGGGTCAACGACACTTATCGTTAATAAAGGCATTGAATCACACACTACCGATGCTATATGGGTTAATAATGCAAATATATCATCAACAAATTTAAATGTAACCACCCACGATACCGTTCTGGGACATACCAATGGTATTTATGCAATCAATAATGGTACTGGTGATACAACCATTGAAACTATCCAAAATGTGCAAGGAGAAGATGGCGATGGAATTTTTAGCGAGAATCACGGAGGGCAATTAACTATTACAAGTGACAATATTATAGGTACAAGTAACGGTATTTACGCTATGAATTCTGGAAACGGTTCCACTGACATTACATCAACTGGTAATGTTACTGCTTCATCCGGTAATGGTATCTTTGTTAATAATGGCAATAATACAAACGGCCTGACTATAACTACTAACGTTATATCCGGTACAGATAACGGTATATATGCAACCAATAATGGAACAGGCGAAACCAGAATTGTCAATCAGGCATCAGTAACAGCAGATAAAAATACCGGTATCAGCGTAACCAATACAAATCAGGCTAACGGGCTGAACATCAAATCACTTATTATCAATGCCGGTACTAATGGTATCGTTGCAAATAATCATGCTCTCGGTGACACAGAAATTACTTCTAACGGGCCAATTACAGCCACAAGGGGATACGGAATCTGGGCTGAAAACGGGGAACAGGCTGGAGGTATCATCATTCGATCGGGAGGTGCAATTAGCGGAGGAACCAGCGGCATTAAGGTACACAATTCTGGTTCAGGTAGTACTACACTTACCCTGGTCAATCCAATAACTGGGGGTACGGAAGCAGGTATTTTTGTTGATGATAAACCAAACAGTAAAACAACTATTACCCTTAAGACCGGTACCAAAGTTTCAGCAGCTTCTGGTCTGGCTATTCGTGATGGTGATGGTAATGCCAATGTTACGCTGAATAGCGGTTCAAACGTCATCGGACGAATTGAGCTGGGTAACGGTAGTGATACTCTTTTCATCAATCGCGGAGCCAATATCAGTAATATTACTGTAGTCGATGGTGGGGACGATACCAGCAGTAATGACGGAATGACTGATACACTGAATATTAATCAGTCTCTGACTGGTTCTACCACGGGTAATAATAATGGTGTTGCCGGAAATATTGCCATTCTTAACTGGGAAAAAATCAATCTTGCTCAAAACAGTACCCTCACCCTGAGCGGAGATTTGAATACTAATCAGCTTAATATCGGGAATGGTACCACAGTCAATCTTATCGGCTCCCTAAGACAGGCACAGATTAATGGCGATGTGTTTAACTCAGGCAATATTAATCTCAATAGTAATTTCACCGGAGACAATTTAACGATTAACGGAAATTATCAGGGTAATGGCGGTAAACTGACTCTGGATCTGAAACTTAATTCTGCTTTAAAAGATAATGACAGCATTGCTGACAATACTGCCGATAAACTGACTGTTCAGGGTAATGTGACAGGTAAAACCACCATCAGATTTGCCAGCATTGATGGTCTTGGCGGCGATACCGGAAATACCAATGGCATTGAATTGGTAAAGGTTAATGGTAACAGTACCGGAGATGCTTTTGCACTGGAAGGCGATCATTTAGACAGAGGTGCATATGAATACCATTTGTTTAAAGGTGATTTGCAGCAAAACGGGAATAACTGGTATTTACGCTCTCAAAAGCAAACAAACCCGGGGGATGATAACTCCGGTGGCGATAACTCTGGTGGCGATAACTCCGGGGGCAATAACTCCGGGGGCAATAACTCTGGTGGTAACAACTCTGGTGGTAACAACTCTGGTGGTAACAACTCCGGTGGTAACAACTCTGGTGGTAACAACTCCGGTGGTAACAACTCCGGTAACGGCAACTCTGGTGATAGTGGTACGACAACTAAACCATCAAAACTCAGACCACTATACCGTAAAGAAGTACCATTATTTGCCGCAGTTGCCTCTCAGTTACGACAGGCCGACAGCCTTATGCTCGCTAATATGCATCAGCGTATCGGTTCCACTCCTCTGCCTGATGAACGTATGAGTTGGGGCAGAGTGATTGCCAGCCGTACTGATACTCAGCAAAACGGGCCGGCCAATGCCCGTACTACCGGTAATTATGCCGGTTTACAACTGGGCAGTGATATCTGGAGCAGCAACGGCTGGCGTGCCGGCGGATACGTCGGCTATCTGCACGGCAATCTCGATGTTGACGGCTTTACCAGCGGTATTGATACCAGAGCAGGTAAAAACACAACCAAATCTTACTTTATCGGCGCATATGGTAATTACACCCGTGAAAATGGTGCTTATGCAGATTTTGTAATACAGGGTGCCCGCCATCATGTTGATATTAAACCGGATAACAATCCGACCGGCAAACAGAAAGGTCATGGCGTTACGGCTTCAGTAGAAATAGGTCAGCCGTTTACTCTGGGCAGCAGCAACTGGAAGCTTGAACCGCAGGCTCAGATTATTCATCAGTGGCTGGATTTAAATGATTCTGATATCAGCGGACGTACTACAGTCAGTCACGGACACAATAATGCCTGGCTCTTCCGTCTTGGCGGAAGACTCGAAGGCAGCTATCAACTGAATAAAGGAAGTCTGCGACCCTATGCCCGGGTAAATTTCTTTTACTCACCTGATGGTGCCGACCATACCAGTTACGTTACTAATGTAGCCACAACCAGATTAAATGCCGGTGCCTCTCGTGCCAGCACTGAGCTGGCAATTGGTGGTACTTACGATATTACAAACAAAGTAAAAGCTTATGGTGAAATCGGCCATACATGGTCTAATGGTGGTGATGCACATACCAAAGCGCCGGTAAATGGTTCTGTCGGATTAAAGATTAACTGGTAAATATTATTAGTAAAAATTTATTTATCATTAATTACATTCAATTCCAGGATATATGTTTGTTTCAATTAATTAAAATTATTATATATTATTGTTTTGTCATTATTTATAAACCAATCTAATTTTTATTTCATTTAAAAATGTAGGAGATAAGCAGGATGAACAAAATATATAAACTAATCTGGAATTTAAGATTACAGACTTATACAGTTGCATCAGAACTAGTACACAGTTGCGGTAAACAAAAACTGATTAAACTGACTGCTTGTTTCAGTATGTTGGCAGTCATCAATCTCGCTCATGCGCGGTGTCCGGTATTATCAACAGCAAATATAACCTGTACACAAAACAATCCCGCAAAAATCGCTACGGCGTTGACTGGTGATTCTATTCAGAATACAAACAATCGAATCCATATTTACAATAATGGAAATAGTTCAATAAATATCAATGTTACTAATGATATAAATATTGACCCATCCACAACTACAACCGATATTTCTCCAGCTATTCTGGCGGAAAACGAAGAAACTGCTACTGATATCAATATCAATACTCAAAATATCAACAGTGCAGTTGATGCCATATCTGTTTCGAATAAGGGTAGCGGTTATACTGTAATTAACACAGGTGATATCACTTCAGATAACCTGCCTGTCTATATTGATGTTGGCAAAAATGCAAAAGATATTACTGTTGCTACTAATAATTTAAAAAGTCCTGTCGGAGGTATTGTCATAGCCAATCATGGTATTGGCTCAAGTTCTGTTTATGTTAATGGTAATATTAATACTCAAAACAATGCGATCTCTGTTAATAATGATGTCTCGAGTAAAAACGTATTGATTAATGCTAATAATATCAATAGTGTTTCAGAGAGCATTCTTGTTAATAATCAAGGAACTGGATCAACCACTATTACAACAGGAAATATTAATTCAAGTAACAGTCAGGCACTTGTAGTTAAAAGTGGAAAAAATACACAAGATATATATAGTTACAATGGTAATGTTGCAGGTCTTACCGGTGGTATTGATATTAATAATGGCGGTACCGGTTCAGTCACGGTCAATACAGGCAATGTAAAAAGTGACTTGGGATCGGGTATCCGTGTTTATAACGACCTTGGTTCAAAAGATATAAATATTTATGCTCACGATATTGAAGCATCTAATTTCGCTACCCAAGCTTTCGGTATTACAGCAAATAACTATGGTACCGGTTCAACTACTATTGTGGTTAACGGTTCAATAAAAACTGGTGAAAGAGGTACTGGTATCTGGGCAGTAAATGGTCGAAAAACTAAAGATTTAACAATTATTGCTGGTAATATCAATAGTAATACTCTTGGGGGAATTTTTGCGGTTAATGCCGGTGCGGGTTCAACCACCGTAATTGCCAAAGACATTACTGCCGATAGCGGTCTAGTAGTAGCAAATGGAGTTATTGCCAAAGATTTAATGCTTCAAGCTAATAATGTCACGGGTGGTGTTGAAGTTGCAAATGAAGGTATAGATGGTTCAACTACTGTTAATGTAAATAATATTTATAACGAAAAAGGTACTGCTCTTAGTGCTATCAGCAGCAACAAAGCAAAAGATTTAATTATTCATGTTAATGATGCTATCGGATCTTTTAACACTATCGATATTTTAAATTCTGGTACCGGATCAACTTTCCTGACCACTACAGGAAATGTTATTACGACTAAAATAGATAATGTGGAAGATGCCCAACATACTACCTATAATGGAATTGAAATTCGTCATTCTAAACCTGCTTATGAACTCAATATTACTCAGCTAGCCGGTAATATTACAGGGATAAATAATGGCATTTATACTGATAATCAAGGAAGTGGTGACACTAATATACATATTGCCGGTAAAGTAAGCGGAGGAGTAGGCGCCGGTATTAAAAATACTGATGCAAGCGGTATAAATACTAATATTACATTGGAAAACGGAGCTGAAATTACCGCAAATTCTGGTATAGCAATTATGAATAATGATTCTAATGCCAATATTATAGTCAATAAGGGCGCTAGAATTTCCGGACAAGTGCTACTGAATAATGGTAGCGATACTTTCACTATTAATCAGGCTGATACGTCTGCCTTAACTCTACTCGACGGAGGAAAAAAAGATGCAGACGGATTAAATCCTGATGGACAGAAGGATATCGACACCCTCAATATCAACAGTCTGCTTACTGGTTCTTCTGCCAGTAATAGTGATATGAATAATACTGCATTACGTAACTGGACTATTATTAATGTTGGTCAGCAAGGAAATTCACCGTTATTCGGTAATTTAGCATTAACCGGAGATCTAGAAACCAGGCAATTAAATATTAATACGGGGAGCATACTAAATTTTGCAATACCTAAAAGCACTTCCCTGCAGACAGGTACTGTGGATTTATCCCGTCAGATAAATATTACTGCCGACGTAAATAATGCAGGCACAATCAGTTTTAATAACAATTATAGTGGAGATATCCTGACAATCAATGGCAACTACAACGGTAGCCCGGGTAGTCAGTTACTAATGGATATTGATTCTCATGAAAACACCGCCGATAAATTGTTGATTACGGGAGATGCTACTGGCAGAAGTACCATTAAAATAACGGACATTAATGGACTGGGAGCAGATACAACCGGCACCAACGGAATTGCTCTCATTACTGTTAAAGGAAAGAGTAATGATGCCATTTTTAGTCTGTTTAATGGCCATATTGATGCAGGTGCTTATGCATATGAATTGGTAAAAAATAATGATGACAGCAGCTGGTATCTGCGCTCAGATAAACAAACATTCTCCAGCGCCGCAAATCTTTTAAAGTCATATGATATACCTGAAGAAATTACAACCAGATCCAGACCACTATACCGTAAAGAAGTACCATTATTTGCCGCAGTTGCCTCTCAGTTACGACAGGCCGACAGCCTTATGCTCGCTAATATGCATCAGCGTATCGGTTCCACTCCTCTGCCTGATGAACGTATGAGTTGGGGCAGAGTGATTGCCAGCCGTACTGATACTCAGCAAAACGGGCCGGCCAATGCCCGTACTACCGGTAATTATGCCGGTTTACAACTGGGCAGTGATATCTGGAGCAGCAACGGCTGGCGTGCCGGCGGATACGTCGGCTATCTGCACGGCAATCTCGATGTTGACGGCTTTACCAGCGGTATTGATACCAGAGCAGGTAAAAACACAACCAAATCTTACTTTATCGGCGCATATGGTAATTACACCCGTGAAAATGGTGCTTATGCAGATTTTGTAATACAGGGTGCCCGCCATCATGTTGATATTAAACCGGATAACAATCCGACCGGCAAACAGAAAGGTCATGGCGTTACGGCTTCAGTAGAAATAGGTCAGCCGTTTACTCTGGGCAGCAGCAACTGGAAGCTTGAACCGCAGGCTCAGATTATTCATCAGTGGCTGGATTTAAATGATTCTGATATCAGCGGACGTACTACAGTCAGTCACGGACACAATAATGCCTGGCTCTTCCGTCTTGGCGGAAGACTCGAAGGCAGCTATCAACTGAATAAAGGAAGTCTGCGACCCTATGCCCGGGTAAATTTCTTTTACTCACCTGATGGTGCCGACCATACCAGTTACGTTACTAATGTAGCCACAACCAGATTAAATGCCGGTGCCTCTCGTGCCAGCACTGAGCTGGCAATTGGTGGTACTTACGATATTACAAACAAAGTAAAAGCTTATGGTGAAATCGGCCATACATGGTCTAATGGTGGTGATGCACATACCAAAGCGCCGGTAAATGGTTCTGTCGGATTAAAGATTAACTGGTAA
>NZ_JAAEDR010000003.1:0-38395 GCF_013344995.1 Snodgrassella sp. ESL0304 | reverse complement strand
TGGTACTTACGATATTACAAACAAAGTAAAAGCTTATGGTGAAATCGGCCATACATGGTCTAATGGTGGTGATGCACATACCAAAGCGCCGGTAAATGGTTCTGTCGGATTAAAGATTAACTGGTAAGGCTTAATAAATAAAGAAGCCGGTAATTATTTCCAAAATGAATCATTTCTCTTTGTAAAAAAACAATACAAATCATATTGGTTATTCTGGTATATGCAGAATAACCAATATGCATTATTATCACCTTTTTCAATTTATATTACATAAAACAATTCAATACTATGCATTATTCCGGATCTAATATTAATTCATAATTTCAGCATCCGACGGTTTTCTTTTAAAGAAGATATTTACTGCTTAGCATGAATTTATTCTAAATAATTTATTTATAGCTCTAATTAAATCAGCACCGGTTCAGTTGATCAGGCGCAACATTTCATTAATTTTAATGGCAATTGTGGCAAACTCATTTTTGTTAATGATATATTATCTATTTGACAATAATTTACCAATATATATGAATAAGCAGAAATCTAACAGAAAAAAGTATATTATAAATAAGTTACTTTATATCCTGCTTATGGCTTTTATTTTATTCCTTCCTTTGACATGTACCTCGAAACTTGCTAAACATTATTTATATGATTTAAATTATCAGAACATATTAATGAAATTCGACTGGGAATTCGATAGGTGTATTTTACAATCTGGAAAAAAATGGGAACCATCTGAAAAACCGGATTCTAAGTGTTCATGCAAGAAAATAATTTTTAAAAACATCAATACTGAGCATAATCGGTTTGATAAAGTTACTAATGATGGATATTTATATTTCGAATCTGAGCTAGTGGGTAAAATTGTGCTAATAAATAAACCTAGCTTCTTCAATGAAGAATCGTGGCGACTCGGTACAGGAGGTGGAAATTTAGCAATTATTGATTTAAAAACAAGGGACATTTGTTACTATTATTAAGTAGCCGATAGGTATAGCGATAAACGCAGCAACCATAGCCTGAGAAGATATTTTCTACCGATATAATGGCAATCTGTCTACATGGCAGATTATGCTCAAATATCTATAAATTTATCTGATACTGAAAATGGCACTTTCTGATAACACAGACAAATTTAATGACGGTATATGTATTTATCAGACTACTTTAATCTGCCTTATTAAAAACAAATCTTAAATTGGTTGCTGTTTAAGCTTACAGCCTGCTGGTAAATATTATCTCTTTATTGGATTTGGCAGAATTTTTCAATATCCGCTTCGGCCACAGCGTAATACCATATTATCCCGATAGATCAGTTCCTGTTCTGCCATATAGCCCAATAATTCTTCTATATATGCAGAAACACCATCTTTTTCATTTTATATTACTTAAAACAATTCAATATTATGCATTATTCCGGATTTAATATTAATGCATAATTCGAGCTTCCGTCGGCTTTCTTTTAATGTAGAAAGAAGAAATTTACTGCTTAACATGAATTTATTCTAAATAATTTATTTATAGCTCTAATAAAATCAGCACCGGTTTAGTTGATCAGGCGCAACACTACATTAATTTTGATGGTAGTTATGACTAATAATTTTTTATTAATGATATATTATCTATTTGACAATAATTTACCAATCTAGATGAATAAACAAAAATTTAACAGAAAAAAGTATATTATAAAAAAGTTATTTTATATCCTGCTTATGGCTTTTATTTTATTTCTTCCTTTGAAATGTACCTCGAAACTTGCTAAACATTATTTATATGATTCAAGTTATCAAAACATATTAGTGAAGTTTCATTGGAGACTCAATATTTGTGACTCACCTTCTGAAAAATCGAAAGAAGAGTGTTCATGCAGAAATATGATTCATAACTATAAGAAAATTACTAATGATGGATATTTATATTCGGAAACTGAGCTTGTGGGTAAAATGATGATAATACATAAACCTGATTTTTTTAATGAAAAAACAACATCTACAGGTGGTTACATGAAAATTATTGATTTAAAAACAAGAGACATTTGTCTCTTTGGATCAGTCAATATATAACTGCACAACAGCGATAAACGCAGCATCCACAGCCTGAGTAGATATTTTTTCTACCGATATATTGGCAATCTGTCTACATGGCAGATTATGCTCAGATATCCATAAATTTACCTGATACTGAAAACGGCACTTTCTGATAACACAGACAAATTTAATGATGGTATATGTATTTATCAGGCCACTTTAATCTGTTTTATTAAAAACAAATTGCCCTATACTATATCTTAGATTGGTGGCTATTTAAGCTTACAGCCTGCTGGTAAATATTATCTTCTTTATTGGATTTGGCAAATTTTTTCAATATCTGCTTCAATCACGACGTAATACCATATTATCCCGATGGATCAGTTCCTGTTCTGCCACATAGCCCAATAATTCTTCTATAGCCTGAGACGGCTGCCGCAATAAACGCCCAATTTCATAATCATTATAATTAACCAGTCCGCGGGCAATTTCTTTACCGGCCTGATTACATACTGCCACTAATGCGCCACGATCAAAATGACCACTGACAGCAACACAACCGATAGCCAGCAGACTGGAGTGCTGTGTTTTCAGTGCCTGTTCCGCACCCTCATCAACGGTTAACTTACCAGCCAGTTGTACCTGCCCAAGTAACCATTGCTGGCGTGCGCTCAACCGGCTACCGGCCGGGGTAAATAAAGTACCCGTTTGTGCGCCTTCAAGTAACCGGACTAATACATTTTCAGCATGCCCGTTGGCGATACAGGTTGCAGCACCGCTTAAAGCAGCCCGTCTTGCAGCCAGTACTTTGGTATACATACCTCCGGTGCCCACGCTGCTGCCTGCTCCGCCGGCCATACTTTCCAGGTCTGGATGATTGGCAGCAATTTTATGAATCAATCTAGCTTCAGTATGCTTACGCGGATCTCTGTCATACAGACCATTCTGATCTGTCAGAATAATCAGTACATCAGCTTCAATCAGGTTAGTTACCAGAGCACCAAGGGTATCATTATCGCCAAGTTTGATTTCATCAATGGTAACTGTATCATTTTCATTAATAATCGGTACTACTCCCTGCTCCAGCAGAGTGCGGATAGTACTACGAGCATTTAAATAGCGGGTACGGTGACTCAAGTCATCATGTGTCAGCAAAATCTGTGCTGTCCGGATATGCAGTGATTCAAACGCAATCTCGTATGCCTGGGCCAGTCCCATTTGCCCCACTGCGGCGGCAGCCTGTAATTCATTAATTGCTTTGGGACGTACCTGCCAGCCCAGCCGTTTCATACCTTCTGCAATAGCACCACTAGATACCAGTACTACCTGAATACCATGTGCACGTAATTGCGCAATCTGCTGTGCCCAGTTATTCAGAATATTCTGATCTACCCCATGTCCGCCATTGGTCACCAGACTGGAACCTACTTTTACTACCACACATTCAGTCTGGCAGATATCAAATTCTGAGTTATTCATGCTTATTATGCAGTTGTTATGTCAACGGTTGAACAGTTATTTTACCTGTGCGCATTTGTTTTGATAAGTGTGTACGGCTGTTATAAAAACAGCAGCCGTAGTGGCTGCTGTTGAAAGAATAAATTCAGATTAACTATGCAGTAATGCCTGTACACACCAGTTCATTACTCCATCAGGCAAAATACCCCATAACAGCAATAATAAACCGTTAACAGATAAAACGATTTTACCAAGAAAAGTCATATTGAATGCCGGTTCAGCAACAGAATCCGGACTATCGAAATAGATGGTTTTAACCACACGCAGATAATAGAAAGCACCAATCAGCGACATTATTACTGCATACACAGAAACCCACAGATAGCCGCTGGCCAATAACGCTTTAATAACGGCCAGCTTGGCATAAAAGCCCATCAATGGCGGAATACCGGCCATTGAAAACATCGCCAGCAGCATTAAAAATGCATACCATGCATTTTTCTGGTTCAGACCGGCAAGATCACTGATATTCTGGCATTCAACATCCTTGCCGGAGAGCAGAACCAGAATAGCAAACGCTACAGAGGCCATTAAAGCATAGGTTATTGCATAATACATAGCTGCAGCACAGCCAGACTGACCGGACAGAAGAGCCAGCATAATGAAACCCATATGGGCTACTGTTGAAAAACCAAGCATACGTTTAATGTTGATTTGCATGATAGCAGCCAGATTACCCACAAACAGCGAGGCGATACCCAGCAGTAACAGTAATTCACGCCAGCTTTCCCACTGAGTCAGCAGACCGTAAACCAGGATACGGAAAGCGAAGACTGTGGCTGCAATTTTCGGTGCTGTACCCACCAGTGCAGCAACTGCAGTCGGCGCACCCTGATACACATCCGGCACCCACATATGAAACGGTACACCACCCAGTTTAAATACAATACCGGCAACAATAAATACCAGCCCGAGTTTCAGTAACCACGGATTGGTTGTTTCCTGGCTGGCTGCAAGCACCTGCTGCAGCTGTAATGTACCTGTTGCACCGTATATCATTGAAATACCGTATAACAGTAAACCTGAGGCCAGTGCACCAAGCACAAAATACTTCAATGCGGCTTCAGCAGCACGGCCACTATCGCGCTGCAGGGCAATCAAAGCATAAAGTGCCAGCGAAAGCAGCTCCAGCCCGACATATAAAGTCAGGAAGTGGCTGGCTGAAACCATAATATTCATGCCCAGCAGTGCAAACAGGGTTAGCGTATAGAATTCACCCTGATAAATATGTTTAGCACGCAGATAAGTCTGGCTGTAAATAAATAAGGCAATAACCAGTACATACATGCATAACTTGGCCAGCTGAGCCATACCGTCCAGTACAAACATATCATGGAAGGCATATTGCGGCTGTTCTTTCCATACCAGACACTGTACCGCGGCGGTCAGTATCAGACCGATAACTGACAGGGTACAGGTTATCCAGCGTTGTCGGTCATTAAGCCATAAGTCCACCAGCAATACTGTAAACAGTACTACAGTCAGCACCATATCCGGTGCAGCGGGAAATATTGTTAAATCTGTCCAGTTCATTCACATTTCCTTACAGTTTGCTTTGTGCCGCTTGGACTATCAAATCATTTGCTGCCTGATGCACGACAGCAATAAACGGTTCCGGATACAAACCAAATCCCAGTACCGCTACAGCCAGAATCACCAGAATTAGCAGTTCGCGTTTGTTTACATCTTTTAATTGCGCAACTTCCGGATTTTTGATGGCACCAAAAACAACCCGTTTAAACATCCACAAGGTATATGCTGCACCATAAATCAGGGTTAACGCCGCCAGTGCACCAACCCAGAAATTGGTTTTCACGGCACCGACAATGACCATAAATTCGCCTACAAATCCTGATGTACCGGGCAAACCGGCATTAGCCATAGCAAAGAACAGCATGAAAGAAGCAAATACCGGCATACTGTTTACAACACCGCCGTAAGCTGAAATATCGCGGGTGTGCATCCGGTCATACATCACACCGATACTCATAAACATAGCGGCTGAAACAAAACCGTGCGAAATCATCTGCATAATGGCACCTTTAAAGGCCCAGTCATTCAGATAGCCGCCGGTAAACAGGAAAAAGCCTAAAGTGACAAATCCCATATGGCTGATGGAAGAGTACGCCACCAGTTTTTTCATATCAGTTTGGACCAGTGCCACCATACCGATGTAAATTACCGCCACCAGACTGAGCACGATGATTACCGGCGCAATATAACGTGCTGCATCCGGCAAAATAGGCAGAATAAAGCGCAGGAATCCGTAACCACCTATTTTCAGAGTAATTGCCGCCAGTACCATTGAACCACCGGTCGGCGCTTCTACGTGAGCATCCGGCAACCATGTATGCACCGGCCACATCGGCACTTTAACCGCAAAAGACAGGAAGAAAGCGATAAACAGCAGAATTTGCGCCGTCATCGCAAGGTGCTTGATATTGTGCCATGCTTCAATAGAAAAACTGCCGGTCTGATTAGACAGATAGACAAAACCAACCAGCATCAGTAATGAACCCATTAAGGTATACAGAAAGAATTTGATTGATGCATATACCCGTCTCGGACCACCCCAGATACCGATAATCAGATACATCGGAATCAGCATGCCTTCGAAGAATACATAGAATACGATGGCATCCATTGCTGCAAATGCGCCATTAATCAGTCCTGACATAATCAGGAAAGCGGCCATATACTGCGCAGACCGTTTCTGGATTACCTGCCAGCCGGCCAGAACAACCAGTAAAGTAGTAAAACTGTTCAGAATCACAAACAGAACTGACAATCCATCCACACCTAATGCATAGTTGATGTTGAGACTCTCAATCCAGACATGAAATTCTTTAAACTGAAATCCGCCATTTAAACGGTCGAATTTAAAAAACAGCGGTAAGGTTATGAGAAAAGAAACCAGCGCCCCGATTAAGGCCAGCACTCTGGCTATACCTGCGTGCTTGTCTGAGCCGGTAGCCAGCACTGCGACGCCAGCCACTACAGGCAGCCAAATCGCCAAACTGAGTAAGTTATCGTACATATTTATAGCCTAAAGATACCAAGTTGAATGCCCGCAATTAACCGCCAAACATTGTTTTAAGCAACGGCCAGAAAGTCCATGCCACCAGTACAAATACACCCACAACCATTGCTGTAGCATAGGTATAGATGTATCCGGTCTGAATACGCCGTATCAGCGCTGCTACAGCAGCGACAACGCGTGCAGCACCATTAACAATTAATTTATCAATAATGAAAACGTCGCCAACTTTCCAGAACAACGTTCCCAGCAGACGGCTGCCTTTGGCAAACACGTTATAGTAAATAGTATCCAGATAGTATTTATTATCCAGCAGGGTATAAACCGGACGTATAGATGCAACAATTCTGGCCGGAATCTGTGGTTTTTTCATATAGAAGAACCACGCCAGTACAACACCGGCAATCACCAGCCATAACACAGGAGTTGTCAGACTGTGCAGAGCCATGGCAAATATGCCGTGGTACTCTTCTTCTACGGATGCCAGTGCAGGATGTGCAGCACTATTAATAAAAATCACATGCTGATAAAAATCACTGAACAGCATCGGCTTCATTGCCCACATACCTACAAATACTGAAGGGATGGCCAGCAGAATCAGCGGAATGGTTACCACCAGCGGGCTCTCATGCGGATTATCCTGTGGTTTCAGTCCATGATGTTCTTCTGCATGATGATGTTCGCTATGTTCGGCTTTGCGCCATTTTTCTTCACCATGAAATACCAGGAAATACAATCGGAATGAGTAGAATGCGGTGACAAACACACTGGCTACCAGAGCTACATAGGCCACACTGCTGAATGGCAACGTTGACGCTTTTACTGCCTCAATAATTGAATCCTTGGAATAGAAACCGGAGAAAAATGGTGTGCCAATCAGCGATAATGAACCAATTAGCATACAAATCCATGTTACCGGCATGTATTTACGCAATCCGCCCATATGACGCATATCCTGATCATGGTGCATACCCATAATCACACTACCGGCGGCCAGAAATAACAGTGCTTTGAAGAAAGCATGGGTCATGACATGGAAAACAGCAATATTATAGGCAGAGGCACCTAAGGCTACCGTCATATAACCTAACTGTGACAAGGTTGAATAAGCAATCACCCGTTTAATGTCATTCTGAATCATACCCAGAAAGCCCATAAACAGCGCAGTAATGGTACCGGATACCATAATCACACCCAGAGCAGTATCAGACAACTCATACAGGGGTGACATACGAGATACCATGAATATACCGGCTGTTACCATGGTTGCAGCATGAATCAGAGCTGAAATCGGTGTCGGACCTTCCATTGAATCCGGTAACCAGACATGCAACGGAAACTGTGCCGATTTACCCATTGCGCCCACAAACAGCAAAATGCAGGTAACGGTAATCAAAGACCACGGATGACCGGGAATCAGTTCGATAGTGGCATTTTTAACCTGATCAATATGCTGAAAAACATCAGCATAGCGAAGGCTGCCGCCGAAATAAGCCAGTACCAGACCAATACCGAGTACAAAACCGAAGTCGCCGACACGATTAACCAGAAATGCTTTCAGATTGGCAAAAATTGCACTGTCACGTTTAAAGTAAAAACCAATCAGCAGGTAAGACACCAGCCCTACAGCCTCCCAGCCGAAGAACAACTGAATGAAGTTATTACTCATTACCAGCATCAGCATGGAGAAAGTAAACAGTGAGATATAGCTGAAAAAGCGCTGATAGCCGTCATCATCACTCATATAGCCGATAGTATAAATATGCACCATCAGCGATACACTGGTCACAATCACCAGCATAGTGGCAGTAAGGGTATCAATCAGAAACCCTACTGAGAAGTCCAGACCGCCCATGGTCAGCCATGTATACACATTTTCATCAAAGGGCTGACGGGTTCCGGTCATAAAACCATAGAGTACCCAGGCAGACAGTACTGCCGAAACGGCTACGCCTGCTATGGTAACGCTATGCGCACCCTTACGTCCGATCAGCTTACCGCATAAACCGGCCAGTAATGAACCGATGAGCGGAGCCAAAGCAATAATCAGATAAACACTCATAATTTTTCTCTCGTTCCTCTCACCTGTTAGCCTTTGAGACTATCCAGATCCTGTACATTAATGCTCTGACGGTTACGGAAAATCAGAACCATAATTGCCAGACCAATAGCAGATTCTGCCGCAGCAACTGTCAGAATAAAAAAGACGAAAATCTGTCCGGCGGTGTCGCCGAGATAACGGGAAAAAGCCACAAAGTTAAAATTTACCGCTAACAGCATTAGCTCGATTGACATCAGTAATACGAGCACGTTTTTGCGGTTCATAAATATACCCATGGCAGAAATAGCAAACAGTATTGCGCTGAGCACCAGATAATGGGTTAAGGTAATCATGCTTTCTGCTCCCCTTCAGTTGCTTCTTTACTTGCTTCTTCAGTGACCGGTGCAGTGATTTCAGGCTGCATTTTCACCATACGGAAACGATCTTTTGCCTGTACTTTAACCTGTTCGGCCGGATTGGTACGACGAGGATTGTATGTCTGCCGGTGAACCAGAGCTATTGCGGCCACCATCCCCAGCACCAGCAATACAGCCGCCAGTTCAAACGGTAACAGATAGGTAGTGTAAATCTGCATCCCCAGATCATGCACATTGCTGTAGTCTGCAGGCAGCGGAGAATCCTTACCCAGACTCGCCAGATGCAGCTGAGGATTTACCAGAATAACAATCAGTAAGGCAGCAGTCAGGATACCCACCAGTGCTGCAACAGGTGCATGCCGCCAGAAGCCGGCACGCATCTGCTCAACATCAATATTGAGCATCATGATGACAAACAGGAACAGTACCATTACCGCACCCACATACACCACTACCAATACAATGCCGAGAAATTCAGCCTGCATCAGAATCCACATCATGGCACTGGCACAGAATGTCAGAACCAGAAACAAAACCGCATGTACCGGATTTTTGGCAATAACTGTATTTATCGCGCCAAACAAAATCACGGCGGCAAATACATAAAACAGAATTAATGGTAAATTCATGACCACCTCTTAACGATATGGTGCATCTGCGGCTTTGCATTTAGCGATATCTTCTTCATAGCGATCGCCAATAGCCAGCAACATGGGTTTAGTGAAATATAAATCACCGCGTTTTTCACCGTGATATTCGAAAATCCGAGTTTCAACAATAGCATCAACCGGGCAAGCTTCCTCACAGAAACCACAGAAAATACATTTAGTCAGATCAATATCGTAGCGTGTGGTTCTGCGTGTACCGTCCTCACGTTTTTCAGATTCTATATTGATTGCCATGGCCGGACAGACAGCTTCACACAGTTTGCAGGCAATACAGCGTTCTTCACCATTGGGATAACGTCGTTGTGCATGCAAACCACGAAAGCGAACTGATTGCGGGGTTTTTTCTTCAGGAAAATATATGGTTTCCTTGCGCGCAAAGAAGTTTTTCAGAGTTACTTTCATACCCGAAAGTAACTCGGTCATCAGAAAGGTTTTAATTATATTTGCCATATCAGAGCCTTTCCCTGCTTAATGCCATAAATTCAGGGGTGAAATCATCCACAAACCCAATACAATTACTGCCACAATGGTTACCGGAATCAATACTTTCCAGCCAAGACGCATAATCTGGTCATAACGGTAACGCGGGAATGTTGCACGTATCCACAGATAAAAGTACAACACCAGTGCCATTTTCAGAAACATCCACAATACACTCGGGGTACCAATAAAGCCCCAGCTTTGCGGAAAGGGAGATAACCAGCCGCCAAAGAACAGCAGAGCCGTCAGAGCAGCCACCAGAATCATGAAAATGTATTCGGCCAGAAAGAATAACGCGAAAGCAAAACCGGAATACTCTACATGGAAACCGGCAACAATTTCCGATTCACCTTCGGCTACGTCAAATGGCGCACGGTTGGTTTCGGCCACAGCGGAAATCAGATACACCACAAACAGCGGAAATAAAGGCAGCCAGTTCCATGAGAAAATGGAACCACCGGCATAACCTTTTGCCTGAGACATAACAATGTCATGAAAATCCATACTTCCGGAAACCATAATCACACCAATCAGCGCAAATCCCATGGCAATCTCATAGGAAATAGTTTGCGCAGAAGCTCGCATGGCACCGAGAAAAGCATATTTAGAATTGGAAGCCCAGCCGGCAATGATGACACCATAAACAGACAGTGAAGTAATCATCAGAATATAAAGTAAACCGGCATTAATTCGGGTAAGAAACCATGTTTCACTGAACGGGATAACTGCCCAGGCAGCAAAAGCCGGCATCAGTGACATCATCGGTCCGATATAGAACAGTGCCTTATTAGCCTGTGACGGACGGGTAACTTCCTTGAACAGCAGTTTTAATACATCGGCAAACGGCTGGATTAAGCCATACGGTCCGGTAACGTTCGGACCAACCCGCAGCTGCATATAACCGATAACTTTACGTTCGAAATAAGTCAGATAGGCTACGGTAATAATCAGCGGCAGCATGATGATGACAATCTTGACGATGACAGACACCAGTAAACCGAAGTCGTTGCCCAGTAATTGTTGAAACCACGCTTGCATGATTATCCTTTACTCAATTCAACAGTGGTCAATAAAGCACCTAATTGCCAGTTACTCTGATGTAATGGCAAAAACAGTACATTTTCCGGCAAGGTATCATCCGTAGTGATGGTAATCGATACGGTACTATTGCCTTGTTTAGCCTGTGCGGTATCACCATTACTCAAACCAAACCGGGCCAGTGTCACACTGTTGGTACGTGCAACCGGTACTGCGGCATGAACTGTACTCTGTAAGGGTTCGGAACGGCGCACAATCGCATCAGTTGCATACAGACTAACGCCGCCAACACGTACCAGACTGATATCGGGATCACTGGTAGCAACCGGTTGTATACGATTGCTCAGCAAAGCCGGTATCTGATCTTTGGTAACCGCATCAGCCAGAATCTGCTGGGTATTTTCATATTCAAAGCCCGGCAATTCCAGTACATTACCCAGTACGCGTAATACCTTCCATAAAGGTCTGGCTTCTCTGTAAGCCTGTACAACACCATGAAAAGACTGTAATCGCCCTTCCATGCTGATAAAACTGCCTGAGGTTTCTGTGAATGGCGTAATTGGCAATAATACGTCTGCAACTTCACGCAATACTTCACTGTCGTAAGCAGTGAATGCCATTACTGTCTGTGCCTGTTTCAGGGCTGCAATGGCCGCAGCTCCGTTGGCTATATCCATATCCGGTTCAACATTGAGCAGCATTACTGCCTGTTTAGGCTGCTTAATTTGTGCGGCAATGGTATTTTCTGCTTTACTGGCCGCCACGCCTACGATTTCACCACCAATACTGTTGGCCGCCTGCGGCAATACGCCCACTATACTGTCGGTAGCTTCAGCCAGATCCTGTGCAGCTGCATAAACTGCCGCTGCATCCGGATGGTTCAAAACATCCGCACCAAGAATAATGCTGGCTTTTTCAGCTTTTAATAAGGCCTGACCTACTTCGCTGTTAAGCGCATCACTAAGCCAGTCAATCCATTCATAAGGATGCAGGCTAAGCTGCGCCAGTAACGGCATAAACAGCTCTTCATCAGCAGCAGCCACCACTGCTACTTTAGTTCCGTTTTTAGCTGCCTGACGGATGCGTGCTGTTAATAAGGGCTGTTCCTGCCGTAAGCGTGCGCCTACCAGCAAAATCACCTCATTCTCTGCCAGCTGTTCAATACTCTGTCCCAGCCACTGAGCGCCTTCAGCAGCTGCACCAAAACGCTCATCAAGCTGACGCAGGCGACTGTCAACAGCATTCACGCCCAGCGCATTAGCCAGTTTACGGGTCAGGTACATTTCTTCAACAGTATTGGCTGGATTGACCCACATACCAATTGCATCGGTACCGAAATCATGGCTGACACCATGCAAACCTTTAGCCACATAATCCAGTGCAGTTTGCCAGTCAACCGTATGCCACTGGTTGTCCTGTTTAATTTGCGGCTGAGTTAAACGTTGCTGATACAAACCTGCATAGGCAAAACGGTCACGGTCACTGAGCCAGCACTCATTGATGGCTTCGTTTTCCAGTGGCAGTACCCGGCGCACGGTATGGTCTTTAGTTTGCACAATCAGATTACTGCCCAGTGCATCGTGAGCAGACACAGATTTACGCCGGCTTAATTCCCATGAACGGCTGTCATAACGAAATGGTTTGCTGGTTAGTGCGCCCACCGGACACAAATCAATCACGTTGCCAGACAGCTCGGTTTCCAGTGTTTTACCGTTAAATGGTGTAATTTCAGAGCATTCACCACGATTCATCATGGCCAGCTCCTGCTTACCGGCAATTTCTTCAGTAAAGCGGATACAGCGGGTACAGTGAATACAGCGGCTCATTTCAGCAGCAGAAACCAGTGGCCCCATTTCTTTACCGGCCACAGCATGTTTGGCCTCAGTATAACGGCTGGCACCTTTACCATAGCCCATTGACAAGTCCTGCAACAGGCATTCACCACCCTGATCACAAATAGGACAGTCCAGCGGATGGTTAATCAGCAGGAATTCCATTACCCCTTTCTGGGCATCTTTAGTCATGGGCGAATTGGTTTTAACAACCATACCATCGGTGACCGGCGTAGCACAGGCAGGTAATGGCTTGCGCGATTTTTCCACCTCAACCAGACACATACGACAGTTGGCGGCGATGGACAATTTTTTGTGATAGCAAAAGTGCGGAATGAATGTACCGGCCTTATGGGCGGCTTCTATCACCGTACTGCCCTGCTCGACAGAAAGTTGTTTACCGTCAATTTGAATTTGTAACATAGGTTCGCAATCCTAACTAAGCAGATAGTGCCTTAGCACCAGCGATGTTCTTTCATGGGTTTGCCGTGTTCGATGTAGTGCTCAAATTCGGGGCGGAAATGTTTCATAAAGCCCTGTATCGGCATAACAGCCGCATCTGCCAGTGCACAGATGGTACGTCCCGAAATATTGCTACCTAGTGATTCCAGCAAATCCAGATCCTCCGGCCGGCCTTTGCCGGAGGTAATACGGTGAATAATGCGATACAGCCAGCCGGTTCCTTCACGGCACGGCGTACATTGCCCGCATGATTCTTCAAAATAGAAATAGCTCAGTCGTTCCAGTGCTCTGACCATACATACATCTTCATCCATGACAATGACCGCACCGGAACCCAGCATAGAACCTGCCTTGGCTATGGCATCATAATCCATGGTTAGTTCCATCATGATGTCTGCCGGTAATACCGGTGCAGAAGAACCTCCGGGAATAACCGCCTTAAGTTTTTTGCCATTTCGCATTCCACCGCACATTTCCAGCAAATCCTTAAACGGTGTCCCCAGCGGAATTTCGTAGTTACCCGGGCGTTCTACGTGACCGGATACTGAAAAGAGCTTGGTACCACCATTATTAGGAATACCTTTATCAGCAAACAGCTGACCGCCATCGCGGATAATGAACGGTACAGAAGAAAAAGTTTCAGTATTGTTAACTGTTGTTGGCTTACCATATAAACCATATGAAGCCGGAAACGGCGGTTTGAAACGCGGTTGCCCTTTTTTACCTTCCAGAGACTCTAACAGAGCAGTTTCTTCACCACAGATATAGGCACCATAACCATGATGAGCATGCAACTCAAAGCTGAAATTACTGCCCAGAATATTTTGTCCGAGTAATCCTGCTTCGCGCGCCTGCTGTAAAGCTGTTTCAAAACGCAGATAACTCTCGAAGATTTCGCCGTGTATATAGTTATAGCCGACAGCAGCGCCCATAGCGTAGCCGCCGATAATCATGCCTTCAATCAGGGCATGCGGATTGTAGTCGATGATATCGCGGTCTTTGAATGTACCCGGTTCACCCTCATCCGTATTACACACGATATATTTGGTACCCGGAAAAGAACGGGGCATAAAGCTCCATTTCAGCCCGGTAGGAAAACCGGCACCGCCACGACCGCGCAGACCGGAAGTTTTAAGCTCGGCAATTACATCATCCTGCGATACATTTTCGCTGATAATTTTTTTCAATGCCTGATATCCGCCGCGAGCAATATAAGCTTCCAGTGTCCAGCAATTAGGGTCTGAAGTATCAACCTGATCAAAAATCACGCCATTCTGGTACATTGCCATTAGTTCAACTCCGCCAGTTTTGCTTCAATGGCTTCTTCGCTCATAAAGCTACACATTTTATGATTATTGACTAATATTACCGGCGCATCGCCACAGGCACCCATACATTCGCCTTCAACCAGAGTATATTTACCATCGGCTGTGGTTTCACCATAGCGGATACCCAGACGTTTTTGCAGATACTCACCTGCATTTACTCCGCCACGCAGAGCGCAGGGCAGATTTGTACACACAGTAAGTTTATATTTACCTACCGGTTTCAGGTTATACATATTATAAAAAGTAGCAACTTCTAACGCCTGCGCCGGCGGAATACCAATGTAATCAGCCACTTCTTCAATAGTTTCCGGCTGAAGCCAGCCCAGCTCGGTCTGCGCAATACGCAAGGCAGACATAATGGCACTACGGCGCTGATCAGCCGGATATTTTGCCAGTTCTATATCAATCTGTTTTAAGCTGTTAGGGGACAACATTATCTATCCACCTCCCCGAATACGATATCCTGTGTACCAATAATAGCCACCACATCAGCCAGCATGTGACCACGTGCCATTTCATCCATCCCTTGCAAATGAGCAAACCCCGGAGCACGAATCTTCATCCGGTAAGGTTTATTGGCACCATCAGAAATCAGATATACCCCGAACTCACCTTTAGGATGCTCGGTAGGCACATAAACTTCACCCTCAGGTACATGCATACCTTCGGTAAACAGCTTAAAGTGATGGATTAATTCTTCCATCCCGTCTTTCATGGCGGTACGGTGCGGCGGGGCCACAGTATGGTCATCAATAATTACCGGACCGGGATTGGCTTTAAGCCAGTCAACACACTGACGGATAATACGGTTGGCCTGACGCATTTCATGAATACGGCACAGATAACGGTCATAGCAGTCACCATTAATCCCTACCGGAATATCAAAATCTACCTGAGCATAAGCATCATAAGGCTGTTTCTTACGTACATCCCACTCAATACCGGAACCGCGCAGCATCACACCGGTAAATCCTTTTTGCAGAGCACGCTCCGGGGATACTACACCGATACCGACTGTACGCTGCTTCCAGATACGGTTATCCGTGAGCAGATTTTCATATTCATCCACACAGGCGGGAAAGCGGTTGGTAAAGTCTTCAATGAAGTCCAGCAAAGTACCTTCACGACTGGCATTCAGTTTTTGCAGAACTTTGGCATTACGGTATTTACTGGATTCGTATTTAGGCATGAAATCCGGTAAATCCCGGTATACACCACCCGGGCGGAAATAAGCCGCATGCATGCGCGCACCTGATACTGCCTCATAGATATCCATCAGGTCTTCCCGCTCGCGGAAAGCATAGAGAAATACCGTCATGGCACCAATATCCAGCGCATGAGAACCGACACCCATCAGATGATTAAGAATACGGGTAATTTCAGCAAACATCACACGGATATACTGAGCGCGAACCGGCACTTCGATATTCAGCAGGCGCTCCACTGACAGGCAGTATGCCTGCTCATTACACATCATGGATACGTAATCCAGCCGATCCATATATGGCAGTGCCTGCAAATAGGTGCGTGATTCAGCCAGTTTTTCTGTGCCGCGGTGCAACAGACCGATATGCGGATCGGCACGAACGATATTTTCACCGTCCATTTCCAGAATCAGGCGCAATACGCCGTGTGCTGCCGGATGCTGCGGCCCGAAGTTAATGGTGTAATTGCGTAACTTAGACACCGTACTGCTCCTCTCTCACCACGCGCGGTGTAATTTCACGCGGTTCAATCGTTACCGGCTGATAAATTACGCGGCCTTCGGCCTCGTCATAACGCATTTCAACATAGCCGGAAACAGGGAAATCTTTGCGAAACGGATGACCGACAAAGCCGTAATCAGTCAGAATACGGCGCAAATCAGGATGGTTGTTAAACAGGATGCCAAACATATCGAATGCTTCACGCTCATACCAGTTGGCTCCGTTATAGATATCAACAACAGAATCTACTGTAGGAAAATCTTCAGCCTCAGCCCAGACACGCACACGCACACGCCAGTTATTGGCTACTGACAGCAGATGACTGACTACAGCAAAACGCTTACCTTCCCATGGCTCATTTTTATAGCTCTGGTAATCGACTCCGCACAGATCAATGAGTGTTTCAAATTTCAATTCATTGTGGTCACGCAGCGTTTGCATAAGCTGATGATAATCAGCTGCTGCACAATCCAGTGTCAGCTCACCACGGTCAAGACAGTAACGTACCTTATCGCCGAAAGTGGCTTCGCACACGGCTTTCAGTATTGCCAAATCTGCCATATTTCCCTCACTTTCATACACGCGCGATAGTGGCGGTACGTTTAATTTTCAGCTGCAATTGCAATAGTCCGTATACCAGCGCTTCAGCAGTTGGCGGACAGCCCGGTACATATACGTCAACCGGTACAATCCGGTCACAGCCGCGAACCACAGAATATGAGTAATGATAATAACCGCCGCCATTGGCACAGGAACCCATAGACAGTACCCAGCGCGGTTCGGCCATCTGGTCATAAACACGCCGCAAGGCGGGAGCCATTTTATTGCACAGCGTACCGGCGACAATCATCAGATCGGCCTGACGCGGTGACGGGCGGAAAATAATACCAAAGCGGTCAAGGTCATAACGGGCAGCACCAGCTTGCATCATCTCTACGGCACAACAGGCCAGACCAAAAGTAGCCGGCCACAACGAACCGGTACGCACATAATTGAGTACGGTATCGGCAGTGGTTGTGACAAATCCTTTTTTTAAAACGCCTTCTATTCCCATTCCAGAGCGCCTTTTTTCCATTCATAAATAAAGCCGATAACCAGAATCAGCAAAAACACCATCATTGACCAGAATCCGTATGCGCCCAGCTCTTTAAATACAACTGCCCAGGGCACCATAAAGGCAACTTCAAGGTCAAACAGGATGAATAAAATGGCTACCAGATAGTAACGCACGTCGAATTTCATTCGTGCATTTTCAAAAGCTTCGAAACCGCACTCAAACGGTTCCTGTTTCATTTTGTATGGCCGGTTCGGTCCTAGCAGTAAACCGAGAGAGATAAACAGAACACCAGCGGCAAAGCCAACCAGAACAAATATTAATATGGGGAAATAATTCGCCAACATAACTGCGCTGACCTTATGCAAATATTGGTAAAATTGATGTATTGTAACTAATTTCGAACGTTATTAAAAGCGCGTATTACATTAAAAGAAAATAAAAAAATAATGTTTTCAATAGGATATTGAGAATTATTCTCATTAGCATTTATTCAGTATTACGTTTGGTTTCTCATATTTTTTGTAACCAGAAAACAGCAAAAGTCAATCATGGATTTTTTCATTTATTTCGGTCAGTTATACTCATTAAAGCAATTTATGCTTTTGGGTTAAAATAATTAGCATAATAAAATATTACATTTCATATATTTAAATAATTTAATTTATCATATATTTAATAATAATATTAATTTGTAAAATTATCATTTTTTAACTGTACTACCACTTATATCAGTTTTACAATACAGATATCATGGAAATAAAAATTAACAAATACAATGACATATAATCAAATATATAAACCTGAGGACTGCCACAGCATAAATGACATTCGTACAGAAATAGATCATATTGATTATGCGGTAATCCAGTTACTTTCCGCCCGCTTTGAATATGTCAAAGCGGCCAGTAAATTTAAAATGAATGCTAAAGACGTACAAGCGAATGAGCGTTTTAACAGCATGCTTGAAAAACGC
Organism: Snodgrassella sp. ESL0304; assembly: GCF_013344995.1. Classification (NCBI taxonomy): domain Bacteria; kingdom Pseudomonadati; phylum Pseudomonadota; class Betaproteobacteria; order Neisseriales; family Neisseriaceae; genus Snodgrassella; species Snodgrassella sp. ESL0304. The sequence continues at coordinate 19,851 of NZ_JAAEDR010000003.1, read as the reverse complement.
AAACAATGGGCAGATGAGCAGGGACTGAACGGAGATGTAATCAAGTCCCTGTTTTGCGAACTGGTGAAATATTTTATCGCAGAAGAATTAAAAGAATTTGAACACAAATAAATTTGCATGAATTCTTTTCATTTTCGTTATGAGGCTGAAATACCACTATTCTGCTTCAGCCCGCCGGAAATCGCGTACGCGGAAACCCAGAGCAAATAGTGATCCGAAATATAAAATAATACCGGTAACAATCAAAATACTTAATTGCCCTACTTTTGCCAACCCGCTACTGTGCCAGTTAAACGGCAGCCAATACTGTAATAACCATAACCCCAGACCCATAACAACAAGAGCCACCGTCAGACGCAATAGAAAACGCAGCCAGCCGGGGCTGGGGGTATACAATTTCTGTCGCCGTAACAGAGTAAACAGTAATCCGGCATTAATACAGGCGCCAAGACTGATAGCCAGAGCCAGCCCGACATGATGCAGCTTCCAGACAAACAGCAAATTCATCAGCTGAGTCATACATAAAGTAAAAATAGCAATTTTTACCGGCGTTTTAATGTTCTGGCGCGCATAAAATCCCGGTGCAAGTACTTTAATCAGAATCAGACCAATCAAACCAACAGCATAAGCGATAAGCGCACCCTGAGTCATTATTGCATCATACTCATTAAACTGCCGGTACATAAATAAAGTTGCCACCAGAGGAAATGACAGCACAGCCATACCCACTGCTGCCGGTAAAGTTAACAGCATGCACAGGCGTAATCCCCAGTCCAGCAATGCAGAAAAGCTGGCTATATCATTAGTAGCTGAGTGTTTAGACAAAGTGGGCAAAAGAATGGTTCCCAGTGCCACACCAAGCACACCAGTCGGTAATTCCATCAGACGGTCAGCATAATACATCCAGGATACTGAACCGGATTGCAAATAAGAAGCAAAAATCGTGTTTATCACCAGCGATATTTGCGCTACCGATACCCCCAGAATAGCCGGTGCCATTTGTCTGAGTACCCGGTTAACTGCTTTGTCCTTAAAATTGAGTCTGGGCATAGTCAGAAAACCCAGTTTAAATAAATAAGGCAGCTGATACAGCAACTGTAATAATCCGCCCACAAATACTGCCCAGGCCAGCGCCAGAACCGGAGGATGAAAGTAAGGTGCCAGCCACAGAGCAAATACGATAAAGGAGATATTCAGAAAAGTCGGTGTAAAGGCTGGAACAATAAACTGATGATAAGTATTCAGAATACTGCCAACCAGTGAAGACAGCGATATCAGAAAAATATATGGAAAAGTAATCCGCAGTAGTTGTACCGACAGAGCAAATTTATCGGCATCCTGCTGAAACCCGGGAGCAGAAATATAAATCACGACAGGTGCGGCCAGAATTCCGATCGCCGTTACAATAATCAGAACAAATGAAAGCAGCCCGGCCACATGCTGCACAAAAGCCCGGGTAGCTTCGGGTGATCGTGTTTCCCTGTACTCAGCCAGTATCGGTACAAAAGCCTGTGAAAATGCGCCTTCTGCAAAAATACGCCGTAACAGATTAGGCAGTTTAAATGCCACAAAAAAAGCATCAGTAGCCATCCCCGCACCAAAACTGCGGGCAATAATGGTATCACGGATGAAACCAAGAACACGCGACAGCATAGTCATGCTGCTGACTTTAGCCAGAGTACGCAGTAAATTCATCAGAAATGCCAATTAAAAAACAAAGGCGAAAGTGTACACCGGAATGTCAGCCGATTCTATATAATGGGATAACAGTATTGAATTGACGCTATAAATCCGGCAAAAGATAAGCTGTACAGCCTGAAATTTACCAGAATAGTAATTATCTGTTTACAAACAGTCGTGATTATGGTTAAAAGACCGGATAGTATTCTGGTATCTGGCAACAGAAATTTTAATTAAATTGAATTGTTTTAAGGAGCACCCGGTGAAAGTAGGTTTTGTTGGCTGGCGCGGTATGGTAGGTTCAGTATTAATGCAGCGCATGCAGGAAGAAAATGATTTTCAAAGTATTGCAGATGCGTATTTTTTCACGACATCAGCAGCCGGTGCAGCCGCACCTGATTTTGGCCAGACAGCAAAAACACTGCTGGATGCCCGTAATCTGGATGCTCTGGCTCAAATGGATATTATCGTTACCTGTCAGGGTGGCGACTATACCAAAGCAATCCACCAGCCGCTGCGTGATCAGGGCTGGCAGGGATATTGGATTGATGCTGCATCCACTCTGCGCATGAGCGATAAAGCAGTTATCGTACTTGATCCGGTGAACCGCGCAGTGATTGATAGCGCCCTGTCAAACGGCATCAAAGATTTTGTCGGCGGTAATTGTACAGTGTCACTGATGCTAATGGCTCTGGGCGGCCTGTTTGAACAGGATTTAGTGGAATGGGCTACCAGCATGACCTATCAGGCAGCATCCGGCGCCGGCGCCCAGAATATGCGTGAACTGATTAGTGCAATGGGTGCCATTGAAAATCAGGTTAGTTCAGAACTGGCCGATCCGGCCAGTGCTATTTTAGCCATAGACCGAAAAGTTGCCGATTTTTTACGCAGCGAAGCATACCCGCGGGCTCAGTTCGGCGTTCCTCTTGCCGGCAGTCTGATTCCATGGATTGATGCTGATCTGGGTAACGGTCAGTCTAAAGAAGAATGGAAAGGTGCTGTAGAAACCAATAAAATTTTAGGTCGCAGTGCACAGCCAATCGTTATCGACGGCTTGTGTGTCCGTGTCGGTGCAATGCGCTGCCACAGTCAGGCACTCACCTTAAAACTGAAACAGGATTTACCCGTAGCTGAAATTGAGAAAATTCTTGCTGCTGCCAATGACTGGGTAAAAGTTGTACCTAATGAAAAAACCGCATCTATGCATGAGCTGACACCCGCAGCAGTAACTGGCACATTAACTGTACCAGTAGGGCGCATCCGCAAAATGGGCATGGGTGGAGAATATATCAGTGCCTTTACCGTAGGTGACCAGCTTTTATGGGGTGCCGCAGAACCTATCCGGCGTATGCTACAAATCGTTTTACAAAACAGATAATATCTTTAGCAAAAACCTGACAGGCAGCCTCTACCGCCTGATTACTTGCGACATCATCATAGTATTATCCGAACAGGACAGTTAAATGATTAAAACTGTCCTGTTTAATTACCTGTCTGTAAACCTTAATCCGCTCATGCCCCATATTAAGAATTTAAACGAAAAACAATCAGCCACTCTGCTGTCACAGACCGGCTGCTAAGTATGACAAAATAGTTTTAAATACCTACTGCATTAATGTACCAGTCTGCCGTGCTCCGTACTATTTAATATTTTTTTATTAGTCTGATGCAGCCACTGGCTGGTTAACGTACCTGCAGTCATCGCACCGCTGACATTCAATGCCGTACGCCCCATATCAATCAATGGTTCTACAGAAATCAGTAAGGCTACCAGCGTAATCGGCAAACCCATTGCCGGCAGCACAATCAGCGCCGCAAATGTAGCTCCGCCGCCAACACCGGCCACACCCGCGGAACTGATAGTCACCATCCCGACCAGTGTTGCAATCCACCATGGATCCAGAGTATTGATACCTACAGTTGGCGCAATCATGGTGGCGAGCATAGCCGGATACAAACCGGCACAACCATTCTGTCCGATAGTTGCACCAAAAGAAGCAGCAAAACCGGCAATAGTTTTCGGTACACCAAGACGCTGCGTCTGAGCCTCGATATTAAGCGGAATAGAAGCAGCACTGGAGCGACTGGTGAATGCAAAAGTCAGTACCGGCCATATTTTCTGAAAATATTTACCCGGATTGATCCCAAATATGCCCAGTAACAGACCATGTACCCCGAACATCAGAGCCAGTGCCAGATACGAAACCAGTACAAAGCCTCCCAGCTTAATAATCTCCTGCATATTTGAAGAAGCCACTACTTTAGTCATCAGTGCCAGGACTCCATAGGGAGTTAACAGCATTACTATCCGTACCAATTTCATTACCCAGCTTTGTAAGATATCAATTGCCCTTAACACCCGCTCACCCTTAGCAGCATCATCTTTTAATAATTTCAATGCGGCGATACCGAGAAATACAGCAAAAATAACCACACTGATAATAGAGGTCGGATTGGCTCCGGTTAAATCAGCAAACGGATTTTTTGGAATAAAAGACAGTAATAGCTGCGGTACATTTAAATCTGCTACCTTGCCAACATAATTAGCCTGAATTGCATTAAAGCGCGCAGTTTCAGCTTCTCCCTGAATCAGACCGTTGGCAGTCAGACCAAACAGACTGGTCAGCAAAGTACCGATCAATGCAGCCATCGCCGTAGTAAACAGTAACACGCCGATAGTCATCAGACTGATTTTGCCTAGCTGAGCAGCATTATGTAATCGCGCCACAGCACTCAGAATTGAGGCAAACACCAGCGGCATAACGACCATCTGCAATAACTGTACATAGCCGTTGCCGACTACATCAAACCATTGTACAGAAGTACGGATTACCGGGCTGGATGCTCCGTAAATCAGTTGCAGCCCTAAACCCAATCCAATACCAAGAATCATACCCAATAATACTTTTTTGGATAAACTCCATTGGGTTGAATGCGTACGGCTCAGTATCCATAATAACAATGCGAACACCATAATGTTCGCGAGCAAAGATAAATTCATTTTATACTCCTGCGCCGGCAAGCTTTCTGCCCGCGTTTGATACCTAGTGCAAGCTAAGAATACGCAAAAGTAAATAAGTTGTGAAATAGCCCTTATGCATTCACTTATTCTATTTTATTATATGCCATAAAGATAAAATACTTTCCAGTATAGTTCATCGTCCGGAATATTGGCTTACGAATTACCCAATTTCTATTTCAGCCCCTTATATGACATAACCATCATTGAATTTAAACATCATCAGATAACAAGTTTTCTATGAACTACCGTTCATAAGCAATCATTCCAATAAATACTTGACATCAGCCCTTTATTGCCATCATGCTTGCAATTTGTTTAAACATCCTGTCTCAGGTTTAAACTTTTCGTTTAATTCTGTTTATTGGTTACATTTATGTCGGTTTACACCAGCGTTAGCGACGATGAAATGCGCAGCTTTCTGTGTGATTATCACTTAGGTCGGTTTATTGGTTTACAAGGTATCGCTCAGGGCGTTACTAACAGCAATTATTTTGTAACCACCACACAAGGGCGCTATGTACTGACTGTTTTTGAAGCCATGACACAGGATGAGCTGCCCTTCTTTTTAGATTTAACCCGGCATCTAAGTGCTCACGGCGTAGCCTGTCCTGCTCCTGTTGCCCGAACTGACGGTCGTCTGGATAGCACTTTGGCTGGCAAACCAGCCTGTCTGGTAACCTGCCTGACCGGCAGCGATACCAGCAGCCCATCCGTACAGCAATGTTTCAATACTGGAGCGATGCTGGCTAAAATGCATCTGGCAGGTAGCGAATTCACGCAGAAAATGCACAATCCGCGTTACACTGGCTGGTGGCATGAGGCCAGTACCCGCTTATTACCCTTTCTGGATCCGGAAGATCAGCAGTTATTACAAGCAGAAATTGCTTTCTTTGATGCACATGAACGTACAAATCTGCCTGCGGGTATCATCCATGCCGATTTATTCCGCGATAATGTTTTGCTGGATGGTGAACAGGTAGCCGGATTTATTGATTTCTATTATGCATGTAACGGTAACTTCATGTATGACCTTGCCATTGCCGTTAACGACTGGGCACGTCGTGCAGACCATCATATCGACCAGAATCTGCAACAGGCATTTATACACGGCTATGAAAGCATACGCCCGCTGACTTCCGCTGAACAGGATTACTTTCCGGTTGCACAGCGAGCTGCATGTATTCGCTTCTGGGTTTCCCGCCTGCTTGATTACCATTTTCCGCAGGCAGGAGAAATTACCTTTATTAAAGATCCGAACGTCTTTAGAGATTTACTACTGAATTTACGCAAATAACATCATTATTTTTTTATCAAAAAACTAAAATTAGATATTACCTACCCCCCCATCTACCAGTATTTCCGCACCGAGCATAAAAGATGATTCATCCGATGCCAGAAAAACAGCGGCTTTAGCCAGCTCTATCGGTTTGCCCAAACGCCCTAACGGTACCAATGCCTTAATTTCCTGCTGTAAATGTTTGACAGCATCCGCGTTAGTGGTATTTAAATTCATATGCGCCGGCGTGTCTGTCGGGCCGGGAACTAAACAGTTGAAGCGAATATTTCTGGATAACAGCTCTCCCGACAGTGTTTTGGCTAATGAACAGAGAGCAGCTTTACTGGACGCATAAATACTGCTTTGCGGTAAACCGATTTTGGTACTTACCGTACCGCACAAAATAACCGAACAGGGATCAGCCAGCAAAGGTAACAGCGCCTGTATCAGAAAAAACGGCCCCTTGAAATTAGTATTCATTACCCTGTCAAAAGTATTTTCATTCCAATCAGTTACCGGCAGATGAGTGACATCGGCCGCATTAATATATACGGCATCTAATCTAGGCCACATTTTGGTTAACTGTGCAGCCAGAAGCTTTTGTTCTTCAACATCAGAAGTATCACTTTGCAATATTATTACATCTGCACCTAATTCCTGCTTCGCTGCCAGTAATCTGTCTTTATTTCTGCCGGTTATGGCTACTGTCGCACCTTCGGCAATAAATTCTCTGGCAGTTGCCAGCCCTATTCCACTGCTTCCGCCTGTAATCAGTGTATATTTACCCGTTAACCTGTTCATAGATTCCCTTTCAAAAATAAAATTCAGTATAATTTAACCGGTTTACTTATGAAAGTAGGTACCAAATAGATACTAATGGAAAATAGTTATGCACACTGAAAAAAATACCCCTGATATTTATCATTGTCCTATGGTTAAATTTGTTAATTTAATTTCAGGAAAATGGGCTATTCCTATCCTGTATCGCCTGATTATCACTGATCAACCCATTCGTTTTGGCGAATTAAGGCGAGCCATCGCACCAATTACTCAGAAAGAATTAACAAAACAGCTAAAGCTGTTTGAACAAAAAGGATTAATTACCAGAAAGCTCTACCCCGAAGTACCGCCTAAAGTTGAATACCAGATAACAGCGCTGGGAAAAACTCTAAAACCGGCTTTGGTTTCCATCGCAAACTGGATGGAGCAGCATGAAAAAGATTTACTCTGAATACTATTCACCTATTCAGACAGACTGTAACTTAAACAGCAACAGCTATCCGGCAACAGCTGATTAGTATCAATAAAAGAAAAAGTAATTATGCATTTTAAATAATTAAATTGTTTATACTCAACCATTGATATCACTACTAAACGCATCCATTTAAAATGTATAACTGCATAGTCTCTGACTAGTTCATAATTACATTCAATAAATTAATATTAATAGCCATATTTCCTATATACATTGACCAATAATCAACTAAACACCAAAATGGTGGTACCAGAATTATCCGGCACCACCATGATTAAACCTGCTTTTAAACATCAGTCTTCGCTAAATTTTAGCTTTAGTCAGCAATAACATTCTGGTTAAAAGTTGTAACGATATCCCGCATTAATCTGCTTCTGATTAAATTTGTTTCCTGCAGAATAAACCATATCACCATAAATATGATGCTTCCCATTCAGCCGCACATTAATTCCTATACCGTTATCCCACCAGTTACCACCAAAATCATACTTTTCTTTTGCAACACGATTAAAGGTATAAGATGTTTTTCCATCAAACTCTCTCAGGTAACCCGTTTTAAAATATACATCCACCGGGTTTTTACCACTCTGAATAGTATAACCTAAAATAAGACTGGCACGCCCTATTAATGAATTATAACTGGCTAGTCTTGTACTTAATCCATTGGTCGCATTTATGGTGGCTCCATCCTGATGTGAATAAGTAAGCTGAGCCTGTGGTTCTAAATACCAACCCTCATCCGCATTTCCTGCACCGGATAAATGAATACGTTTGCCTACTTCTGCTCCTATGGAAAAACCATTGGTATTGCCATCTCCTTTAACATGATAGCCTCCTGCGGTCATACTATTGAACTTGTTGGTCATATGCATATACTTGACTAAACCATCAAGATAAAAACCATTCTGACTTTGTAACGTACCATATAATCCTAGTGAATAGCTTTTAGTACTGCCGTCACCAACGTTGTGATCAACTTCACCCCGGCTTAGTCCGCCCATTAAACCATAATATAGGTTCACTTTATCGTAATTCAGTTTACGGTCCAGCCCCATCTGTAATCCATAATAATCCATATCAAAACCAGACAACCGATTATCATTAAACGAGTTCAGTTTCCCTGTATATATACGCCCCCATACTTTACCGCTCGCTGTATCATCGGTACGGATTTGTCCCATACGCTGCAATAAAGTTTGTGTTTCAACATAACTCATTAAATAATTTGAATTAAGAATATTGGCCGAATTTTTTGCTGTATTAGTTAAATTTGGTTTGGAACCTGGCTTTGTGTCAGAGCCACCTGATGTTCCATCACCATTACCGGTGTTGCCTGAGCCACTGCCACCATTATCGTTGCTGCCTGAGCCGGCTCCACCTTGACCGATGTCGTTTGAGCCGCCAACAGGGCCAGATGCAGACAATATCCAGTCTGAACCGTCAGGATTAGAATTGCCAAATTCGTCTAAAGTATTAAATTCATAGCCACCAATATCTATTGCTGAGGACGATAAACTAAATTTAGCATCACCACCATTGGTTTCAACCAGTTTAATTTTTTCATTTCCGGTGACTGCAGCTGCGCCTGTACCTTGATCATTGATGATAATTCGATGATTACCTGTTGCCTGTTTTGCACCGGTAATTTTCAGCATATCACTATTTAACTTCGTGCCAATTGCAGTTCGCATTTCAAACACGCCATTACCAGCCAGCGAACCTGTTGTTAATGTCATTGCATTTGTACCGTCAAGCTTCTGCGCGGTGTTAGATGTATTATTATAGTCATAACCAAAGCTGACTTTGGCATCATCACTAAGTTTCAGAGAGTTAATATTTGAACTGCTTGTCATTTTCCACTGGCTATGGCTACCGGAAAGGCCAAGATTAATCTCACCTGCACCACCATCATTGTCTAAAGAGCTTAATAACATTGATCCGTCAGTCAGAGTTAAATTGACTACTCCTTTATCCCGAAGATCTTTATTTTCACTTGAAAAAATATCTCCAATAATTTCTGATTTACCATTAATCGTCACTTTACCAGCAGTTGCTTCTATAGCCTTAAAGTCTTTAGGATCCTGAACAACGATACGGTTACCATTTGAACCATCATTAATCTCTAATTTGCCTTTGTGCTGATCCATTAAAATTGCGGTACCACCCTTAATGGTGAGGTTAAGTCCTTTATTAAATTTCATAACATCACCTCTATCTATACCATCAGAATCTTCCACTAAAGGCGATATTTGTTCAATAGCAATACCAGCACCATAATACGTGTACTCCTTGTTGCCGGATTTGATTGTACCTGGCTTAGTTGTTATATCAATGTTTACTTTATCATTAAAAGTTAATTCATTACCTGCGATATTTGGGCTCTGTGCTTTCTGCGAAGCAATGCCTATACTTGCCGTCCCTTCAATCTTTATGTTTACCTCATCATTAAACGTACCTGTTGTACGTTTAGTTCTGGAAGAATTATAAGCAGATATACCTATGTTATAGTCTCCGTCTGGGCTATATTCTTGGCCTTTTATGGTTACTTTCCTGTTAAACTCACCGTTTCCTTCACTGGACAGATACATACCACGACCACTTGTAATATCTATGTCAAGGTCACTATTTGAAACCAAGTTAGATCTACTTGATAAATAAATACCATTAAAACTATTATAGTAGTTATTAGATTTCCGACCTTTAACCTTAAATAAATCACCATTGATAGTTGTATTTTTGTCGGAAGCTGCGGCAAGCCCCATTCCGCTACTACTATTCTGATCAATATCAATATGTGGTTCTGTTTTGTTTGTTATATCTATAATTAAATCGTCTGAAATTTTTATTCCAGTTTTTTTGTAATTCCCGATATTAGTATCATTAATATTTGTCTCTGCATTTACTGCTACCGGGAGTAGTGCCAGGGTTCCTAGTGAAAGTTTAAATACTAATGTATGTATAATTGAATTTAATTTTTTCTGCTTAAAGTTATTCATTTTCATGCCTGAATCAATGTTTTCAAATTGATGTTTATTAAATAAGTTAACAATATTTGCGTATATTAAATTTAATTGATTTTAACATTTATAATCATTTTTTAATATTTGCATATTATGCAATATTTATTAAAAAAAATATATATAGAATTATTCAGTTATTTCAAATATATATTAAAACATCTTATGCAAATAGTTTTCATTAATAATTATAATAGTACTAATAAATATACATTAGATGCACATTTATTATCCTAAGGATAAATTTTTATTTACAGTATTTAAAATCCACAGCAGATTAAACGCTAAATTTATTTAAGAATTATTATCCCTGTAAATTTATTTTTTTAACTCAAGATTGTTATTTGAACAGATAAATCTGCAAATTGCCTGGATTTAATCACGAGATATCATTCAGACCAGAAAATTTTAAATATTTAGTTTAACCTACACCGTTGTGGCGTTAATTCCGGTACTAGTATGCATACTTTTTCAAAAAGCCGATTAATTTTTGACTGCTTATAGTATTTTCTATTTAGTACACAAACTATTATCTATAATAATTTTATATCATGATATTTATTATATTTATTTCCAATAATAATCATAAGGTAAAAAATGGCAGTGCCATCCTGATGTAAAAAAATAAGCTGTGCTTGCGCTTTGAAATACTTGCCCTGTTTAACCAGATTCTGAATATTATAGTAAATTTTCTATTCATTAATATATATACATTTTCATCTTATATATTGTTTATTATAATAATTTTAGCAGTATTTTTTATAAAAACAGGTTAACAGAAGTATTATGAAAATATTTACATCATTTTTCGTCGCCAGAATAATCACTTTGCTGGTACTTTGGCTAACTGTTATCTACCTGCTAATTGGAGGGATATGGCTAATATGCCTGGGTGGTTCGCCCTTTTATGCCATTATTGCCCTGTTACTGAGTCTGTTTACTGTTCTGTACCAGTATCAGCGCAGTAGCTGCCTGTGGTTATATGCAATTATTCTGTTTATTACGCTAATCTGGGGTTTATGGGAGTCTGGCACCGATTTCTGGGCATTAGCACCGCGTTTTGACCTACTGTTTCTGTTTGGATTATGGCTTTTAACTCCGTGGTCAACACGGCATTTATCAGCGTCTGGAAATGGTAAAATAATTATTACATTAGCATTAATTACTATACTGGGTGTGATGTTCTACAGCATCAGCCATGATCCGCAGCAAATTAATGGCACCATTACTCGCCTCCAGCCAGCACCGGCAGCAGACGATAATGGTGTCGCAGCGGGAGACTGGCCGGCGTATGGTCGTACTCAGGGCGGAACACGCTATTCACCATTAACTCAAATCAATACCGCTAATGTTAAACAGCTTAAAGTAGCCTGGACTTACCATACCGGTGATTTCAAAACTGCTAATGATTCAGCAGAAACCACTAATGAACTAACACCGATCAAAATCGGCAATAAACTCTTTATCTGTACACCACACCAGTTTCTGGATGCTCTGGATGCCACTACCGGCAAACGTTTATGGCGTTTTGACCCTGAATTGCGCAGCAACAGAACTTTTCAGCATCTGACTTGTCGTGGTGTCAGCTATTATGATGCTACGACAGCACATAGTTCTGAGACCACCGCATCCGCTATTTGTCCGCAAAAAGTTTTATTGCCGGTTAATGATGGACGTCTAATTGCCGTCAATGCGCAAACTGGTCAGAAATGTCCGGATTTCGGTCATAACGGTGAAATTAATCTGCAAGCCAAAATGCCTTATGCTTTTTTAGGAGGATATAATCCGACCTCACCGCCTGTTGTAACACCTAGCACGATTATTATCGGTGGTTCGGTAACGGATAATCTCTCAACTAAAGAACCTTCCGGGGTAATTCGTGGTTATGATGTCAATAACGGCCAATTAAAATGGGTATTTGATACTGGTGCGGAAAACCCGAATGCGATGCCGGGTGAAAAGACCAATTTCGTGCATAATTCACCCAATGCATGGGCACCTCTGGCCTACGACCAGCAGCGTAATATTGTATATATCCCCACCGGAGTGAGCACACCGGACATCTGGGGTGGTCACCGTAATAAATTAAAAGAACGTTATGCCAACTCTCTTGTGGCACTGAATGCCTCAACTGGTAAACTGCTATGGCATTTTCAGACTACTCACCATGATCTTTGGGATATGGACGTACCGGCTCAGCCTTCACTGATGGACATTACAATACCATCCGGTACACGGATTGCTGCTATTTATGTGCTGACCAAAACCGGTAATATTTTTGTCCTCAACCGTGAAACCGGCCAACCCATTGTGCCAGTTACTGAACAACCGGTACCACAGACTCTGAAATATGGTAAACCGACACAGGGTGAACATTATGCCGCTACTCAGCCTTTCTCAGCTTTAAGTCTGATGCCGAAAGACAAACTGACTGACAAAGATATGTGGGGAGCAACCATGTTTGACCAGCTTCTGTGCCGCATCCAGTTTAAGCGCTTAAATTACAATGGCATTTATACACCACCTTCTGAAAATGGCACACTGGTATTTCCGGGTAATCTGGGGGTATTTGAATGGGGTGGTATATCTGTCAATCAGGATCGGCAAATTGCTCTAATGAACCCAATCGGACTGCCCTTCGTTTCCCGCCTGATTCCGGCTAATCCCGACAGGGCTCAGCAAAAACAGGGTGCCGGTACTGAGAATGGTATCCAGCCGATGTATGGTGCTCCTTATAGGGTAGAAATTAATCCTTTTCTGTCACCAATAGGTTTACCTTGTAAACAACCGGCATGGGGATTTGTTGCTGGTGTTGATTTGCAGACTAACCAAGTAGTGTGGAAAAAGCGTATTGGCACTATTCGTGACAGTCTGCCGAAATTATTTGAATTACCACCATTGAAAATTGGCGTTCCGGGTCTGGGTGGTTCAATATCCACAGCGGGTAATATTATGTTTGTTAGTGCAACGCAGGACAACTATCTGCGTGCATACGATACCAGTAACGGAGATTTATTATGGCAGACACGTTTGCCGGCCGGCGGACAGGCTACACCAATGACGTATGCCGTTAATGGTAAACAATATGTAGTACAAATGGCCGGTGGTCATAGCTCATTCGGTACGAAGATGGGAGACTATCTGATCGCCTATACTCTACCCTGAATTATTTGCGCTACAGGCGCCAAATAACCTGGGCGTATTTCGCAGTAATTGATTTATGTAATAAAAAAAGACATGTTAATAACATGTCTTTTTCATCGGATTATGCGATCAGACAACAATATTGACTAATCGTTTTGGCACAACGATAACTTTTTTCGGTGTTTTGCCATCCACAAATCGTTGTATGGCCGGATCAGCCAGCGCTACTGCCTGTACTTCATCATTACTACTATCGGCAGAAACAGTAATTTGTCCGCGCAGCTTTCCATTTACCTGAACCATCAGGGTAATTTCATCCTGTACCAGTGCGGCTTCATCAACACATGGCCATGCAGCATCCCACAGCGTTTTCTGCGGAGACAGCTCATTCCATAATGTTTCACACACATGAGGCACAATCGGCCATAACAGACGCAATACGCACTCCAGCACTTCCTGTGCCACGGCTCGCCCTGCTTCTATAGTGCAATCAGTCCGGTCATACTGATTCAGCAGTTCCATAACCGCAGCAATTGCGGTATTAAATTGCTGCCGGCGACCATAATCATCGGTTACTTTGGCGACCGTGCTATGCAGTTTCAACCGCAGTGCCTTCAGGTCGGCAGACAAATTATCCTGACTGCCGGTAAATGCGGTTACACCTGCACCCTGCTGTAAATAATCATATACAGTACGCCACAAACGGCGCAGGAAGCGATGAGCACCCTCTACCCCGGCATCTGACCACTCCAGTGATTGCTCAGGTGGTGCGGCGAACATCATAAACAATCGCGCAGTATCCGCACCATAGCGGTCAATCAGCTCTTGCGGATCCACACCATTATTCTTAGATTTAGACATTTTCTCAATGCCACCGATACATACCGGTTTACCATCTGCTTTCAGGGTTGCAGCCAGAGGCCGGCCTTTATCATCCCGCTGCAAATCCACATCTTGCGGTGCAATCCATTCTTTGCTGCCATTAGCACCTTCACGATAATACGTTTCACATACCACCATACCCTGGGTAAGTAAGCGGGCAAATGGCTCATCTACATTCAGCAGTCCCTCATCGCGCATTAACTTTGTAAAGAAACGGGCATAGAGCAGATGTAAAATAGCATGTTCAATACCGCCGATATACTGGTCTGCATTCATCCAGTAATTAGCAGCCTCTTTGTCCACCATTGCGGTATTGCAATGTGGTGATGCATACCGTACCGCATACCAGCTCGATTCAACAAAAGTATCCATAGTGTCGGTTTCCCGACGAGCCGGTTTACCGCAGCAAGGACAGGTAGTTTCGTAAAATTCCGGCATTCTGGCTAATGGAGAACCGGCACCATCCGGTACCACATTTTCCGGTAAAACAACTGGCAACTGTTCTTCCGGAACAGTGACATCACCACAATCATCACAATGGATAATCGGAATCGGGCAACCCCAGTAACGCTGCCGGGAAATACCCCAGTCACGCAGGCGATATTGTGTTTTCGGTGCACCGGCATTTTTAGCCTGTAAAATCTCACCAACACGCTCAAATGCCGCATAAAAATCCAGACCATCCAGTTCACCGCTGTTAACACACTTTGTCTGCTCTTTACTGCCATACCATTCCTGCCACACGCTTGTATTAAAAGCATCTGTATTCTGCGTAGAGGCAATTACTTGTTTTACTGGTAGCTGATATTTAGTGGCAAATTCAAAATCACGTTCATCATGCGCCGGAACAGCCATTACCGCACCATCACCATATCCCCACAGCACATAATTGGCCACCCAGACCGGCAGCACATCGCCATTAAGCGGATTGATGGCAAAGCGTCCGGTAGGCATACCTTTCTTCTCCATCGTGGCCATGTCTGCTTCAGCCACAGAACCGGCCTTGCACTCAGCAATAAACTGCTGTAACTGAGGGTTATCAGCAGCGGCAGCTGTCGCTAGCGGATGTTCTGCAGCAACAGCAACATAAGTTGCTCCCATCAGTGTATCAGGACGTGTGGTATATACCTGTACAAAATCTGCATACTCACCGGTTAATCCCGCTTTACTGTCTTCAGCTAGTGCAAACCGTACCTGCATCCCGCGTGACTTGCCAATCCAGTTGCGCTGCATGGTTTTTACCTGCTCCGGCCAATGTTCCAGTGTATCCAGACCATTGAGCAGCTCTTCAGCATAATCTGTAATCCTGAAGTAATACATCGGGATTTCACGTTTTTCTACAATGGCACCGGAACGCCAGCCACGACCGTCTACAACCTGCTCATTGGCCAGTACAGTCTGATCCACCGGATCCCAGTTTACTGTTCCGTTTTTCTTATAAATAATGCCCTTCTGGAATAAACGCACAAACAGCCACTGTTCCCAGCGATAATATTCCGGTGTACAGGTCGCAATTTCCCGCTCCCAGTCAATCGCAAAACCTAAACTCTGCAACTGCTTTTTCATATAAGCTATGTTGTCATAAGTCCATTGTGCCGGGGCTACCTGATGTTTCATTGCAGCATTTTCAGCAGGCAAACCAAATGCATCCCAGCCCATCGGCTGCATCACATTAAACCCATTAAGCAAGCGATAACGGCTCAGTACATCACCAATAGTGTAGTTACGCACATGTCCCATATGTAACTTACCCGAGGGGTAAGGAAACATCGACAAACAATAATATTTAGGTTTCGGACTAAAATCTTTAGCGTTAAATAAACGGTATTCCTGCCAGCGCGCTTGTGCAGCCGGCTCAATCTTTTCGGGACAATAATGTTCTTGCATCATGAATTATCAGTTTATTGTATAAAAATAGACCACTATTATAACAGTTTACTCAAGACACAAACTTGCAATTAATCATTCTGGCAATACAGTTATTGAGCTTAGTCCATCAATACTACAATAGCATATTAATTGCATAAAACATTTTTAATATTTATATAGCATATATAAAAATAAATAAAAAAAACCACCGATACCAAGGGAGGGAATATCGGTGGACAATTTGCGGGAAAACACTACTTACTCAATACTGATTGTCAGGCAAAAACAATACTGACAAATTTATTATAGGAACTTCATCATTAAACGCAGTTAAACTGTGCTAAGTCAGACAAAACAATTTATTTAATCCGCAGTTTCAGATAATTCATGTGAAGAATTTAATTTTTTCAATAATTTTAATGCTTTATCCGGATCATCATTACGTAATATTTTCTGTACTTCGGTTTCAAGCATCAGCAGATCACTTTGAATAATCTGATTTTTCACCGCCAGAATATTATTTGCATTCATCGAAAACCGGCGCAGCCCCATCGCCATCAATAACCGTGTATATTGAGCATCACCAGCCATTTCTCCGCACACGGATACTGGTTTATTCAAACGTGCAGCGGTACGAATAATATGCAGTAATAACTTCAGTACCGCAGGATGACCCGGCTGATATAAATAACTCACACTTTCATCATTACGGTCTGCCGCCAGCGTATACTGAATTAAATCATTAGTACCGACTGAAACGAAATCAATCATCTTCAAAATAGAATTAACTGTTAATGCAGCTGACGGAATCTCTATCATCGCCCCAACCTGAATATTTTCATCAAAGGTTTCAAAGCGATCATGTAACTGTTGTTTAGCGGTATTTAGATGAGTTAAACACTGCTGTATCTCTGTTACAGATGAAATCATTGGCCACATCATGCGCACGGGCCCCAAAACCGCAGCCCGCATAATTGCCCGCATCTGAGTACGGAACATCACAGGTTCAGCCAGACACAAACGGATACCGGTCAATCCCAAAGCCGGATTCATCGTATGACTGGGACCAAACCAGCGCGGATTTTTATCTACACCTAAATCAATTGTCCGTATGGTTAATGGTTTACCCTTCAGCTTTTTAACCACATCAGCGTATTCGGTATACAGTTCATCTTCTGTAGGCAGAGCATCACGGTTCAGATAAAAAAACTCACTGCGATATAATCCGATACCATCCATACCCAGACTATGCAGTGCTTTTATGTCATTAGCACTTTCAATATTACCCAACAACTCAATATTAATTCCATCTAATGTTGTTGCTGCCGTATTCTTAAGTTTATTTAACTGCCGTCTTAAGCTGCGAAATTCCCGCAAGCGTCGGCGATATTCCTTTAAAATAACATCATCAGGTGCAATAATAACTACACCCATTGTGCCATCTACAATAATCAGCTCATCTTCATTAATTAATTCCCGTGCATAGCCCAGTGCAATCACAGAGGGAATATCCAGGCTACGTCCCAGAATCGCGGTATGGCTAGTTGGTCCGCCGGCATCAGTAACAAATGCAGCAATACGGCTGTCTTTAAAAAAAACCGTATCTGCCGGCGATAAATCATGGGCAACAAGAATCGTATCTTCTTCAAAATCCTCCGCTTCAGTCACGACTTCTGTCGATAAACCAATCAGATTTTTAAAAATACGCTCAACTACTTGCAGCATATCCTGCTTACGTGCGCGTAAATAATTATCTTCAATTGCATCAAACTGATCTGAAAGTTTATCCGTTTGCAGTTTTAATGCCCATTCTGCATTAACACATTGTGCTTCAATAATATCTACAGGCTCTCTGGATAGACTTACATCACCTACCAGCATCAGGTGCAGAGAAATAAACGCTCCCAGTTCTGAAGGTGCATTCTGCGGAATATCTGTACGCAACTGCTCTAACTGACGGCGAGTTGTTTTGATTGCCTGCTCATAACGGGCAACTTCTGCGGGCACTTCTTCAATCGACAACTCCTGATGTGGCACATCGTCCATACCGCGCACCACCAGATGAGCACGACCGATAGCGACACCGGCCCCCACTGCAACACCATGCAGGACGATACTCATTATTCGTCTTCACCAAAATAATTATTAATCAGCTCAACCAGCGCTTGCATTGCCTGACTTTCATCAACACCGTCGGTTTCCAGCTCAATTACACTACCTTGAGCAGCAGCCAGCATCATTAGTCCCATAATGCTTTTACCGTTAACGCGGCGATCTTTCCGAGTTACCCATACTTCGCACTGAAACCGGCTGGCTACCTGAGTAAATTTATTCGATGCCCGTGCATGCAAACCAAGCTTGTTAATAATCTCAATTTCCTTTTTTACCATTTCAAAGCTCATCCTGATTAGAAATAGTCATAATGCCGGCAATAGCAGCAGCTTTAACTTCATCTGCAAATTTATGTACATCATCTACTTTAGTAAAATGTTGAAGTGCCTTAATCAGCATTGGAGCATTAAGACCAGTTAGCAGAATTACATTGTCACTCTGAATTAACCGGCGCACCAGATTACAGGGTGTGGCACCGAAAATATCAGTGAGAATCAATACACCGTGACCATAATCCAAAGAAGCCAGTTTTTCTACAACCTCAGCATGTATACTTTCAACTGAATCACTACTACGTACCCCGATTAAAGTAACATTATCAGGTACAGAACCAAAAATATGCCGGATTAATTGCATATTTGCCTGCCCTACTGTCTCGTGGGTAACAATCATCAAACCTATCATTGTATTACCTATTACCATTTGGGTATTAAGTGTACTGAATAAACCCATTCAATGAGAAATAATCGTACTGACTTTTACTACCCGACAAACAATTGGCTTAATATTTCTGCCTATAAATCTCCCAATCAAAACTTATCATACTAATCACATAACAGGAAGAGTCTGTCAGAAGAAAATACAGAATAAACAATATGCATATTACTGCTACAGGGCAGCACAATAATTATATAAGTGAAATAATATTTAAATCAGACCAGAATCTATTTCTGAACCGTTAAATAGTTATCGAATCGTTTATGGAGCGATCATCTATATAAACTGTAACCAAAAGTTTTTCATTTTTCCCAAACTATATTTCAACCACTAAAGTTTGTATCCAAAGCTATAGTACATAGTACTTATAGCAATGAAATTTAAAATGTTCATCGGGATAACCGAAACTCAGACTAATGCACAAGTCTATCTGATAGAAACCTACGGCACACGCAACTACACTCAGTTCGACTACAGCGACCCCAATCAGCAAATCTACTTTCTCTTCGGTCGTGAAACCACCGGACTGCCCGAGGCATTCGCACAGGCACGCGCTGAGCAATGTCTGCGAATCCCGCAGTCAGAGCACATCCGCTCACTGAACCTGTCCAACGCCGCCGCCATCGTCCTCTACGAAGCACTGCGTCAGCAGTCCTTCCCCTCTCTAACCTAGATACAGCAACAGCAGCCATCAGGCTGCTGCGGTATTGTTCTCTTCTCTGCGCTTAAAGTAAGAAACCCGGCTGACTGATCAACCGGGTTCTTCTATAGGGAGTCTGGCGGTGTCCTACTTTCACATGGGCAATCCATACTATCATCGGCGCTAGGTCGTTTCACGGTCCTGTTCGGGATGGGAAGGCGTGGGACCAACCCGCTA
>NZ_JAAEDR010000002.1:0-47008 GCF_013344995.1 Snodgrassella sp. ESL0304 | reverse complement strand
CGCTTGGCACTCACACTTATCGGTAATCTGTTCTGTTAAAGAGCGTTGCTTTCGACTGCGTTCTACTTTAAACTGTGCGTTTGTTTCGTGTCGCGTCATCAGCGAAGAAGGCGAACTATACGCCTCCACTAATCCCCTGTCAACTCCTGCCTGCATTTATTTTTGACTTTCTTCTCATTCAACTGTTTTTCCTGTGTTTATTTTTGGTGCCTTTGACTCAGTTTTGCGGTTTTATTTGACTCCACTATCTGCCGATAGGGATGATGACTTGTTTATAGCCTCTGTTTCCTTTTACTTGTGACTAGATGACTCTTCTTATATTTGTATTTGGCACTTTTATATGTATATGCTCACTTTAAATTATTGTGGACTACTTCGACTCTGGCTTTATTGATTAAACCAAATTTAATTTAGTTATATTTAAGGCTATCGTTTCTATATAGAGTTCCAGTAAAGTTTTTTGTTGTTAAAATATATCAATTAAATAATTAACTTAACTTTTATCTTGTACTTTATGAACTCTATACTCTATAGATGTGTCCTATAGCTATTTTTCTAACTTTAGTCTGCTGCAATTTTTTATATTTTGATTTTGTCGAATTGTATTAGCTAAATTTAGAGATACAGATATATATAAAGATAAAGCGGTTTTTCTGTTACCTTAAATTAATAGTTCTAATATAATTCCGATAATCAGATAATTTTCTATTTTAATTAATCTTATATTTTGTTTTTAAATATTAAGTATAGAATCAAGTCATAATTATATTGTTTTGATAATTGTATATAGGTGTATTAAAGCTTTAAATACGATCTGTTTATGCTTTAACAAGCTTATAAATTGCTCAATCTGACTGATTAACGCAGTCTTATGTTTTAGTGTTAAGTTATATTGCAAATAATAATGGTTTCTATTATCATGCAACGATATGGAAAACCAACGCAAAGTCAATTTTTTTATTGTTATTCTAGTGCTGGGCGTGCATGCTATTTTATTTTGGACAATAGCATTTAATGAACAGCAGATTAAAGTTGATAATAATAATATACAAGCACTGAATTTTGTTGATTTAGGCATAAGCTCGGATATGGCTGGCAAGATTGCTGACGATGTTCCTCAACAACCCGAATCTCAACATCATGTTGTGCATAAACAGACGGTAAAAACACCGCCTAGAAAAGTGCTACCTGAAAAAACTGTGATAAAACCTGTAGCAACTAGCAAAGTACAAAGTCAATTTAAAGTTACTCCACCCAAAGAGGATGAACCGAAGCTGATACCTGCAGTAGCAAAATCATCGCCAATAGCGCCTGCACCTAGCAACAATGTTCCAGATGCTACTTCTGCAAATACTGGCGGAAAATCAGATTCCAAATCTGCAAATGGTAAAAACAGCAGTGATCAGTCTGCTGGTAGCTTAGTTGTG
The DNA here is from genome assembly GCF_013344995.1 of Snodgrassella sp. ESL0304. Lineage (NCBI taxonomy): Bacteria > Pseudomonadati > Pseudomonadota > Betaproteobacteria > Neisseriales > Neisseriaceae > Snodgrassella > Snodgrassella sp. ESL0304. Next base: position 45,581 of record NZ_JAAEDR010000002.1, on the reverse strand, counting down.
CCAAAAGAATATCAGGGAGGTTATCTGGCTGCATTAAACCCGGATTATCCGTATGACTCTCGGAGTAATGGGGAAGAAGGTGTGGTGGGTATAAAGGTTTATGTAGGTGCAGACGGAAAAGCACTTAATGTCACTATAAGTAAAAGTAGTGGCTATAGCCGTCTTGACCGGGCTGCTAAGCAGGCAATACTGAGATATCGTTTTAAACCAGCTACGCGCGGTGGTATTCCAATCTCTTATAACTATCAGTTTAATGTAAAATTCAAAATATCAGATTGATAAAAAATAACGATAAGTAATGTAATTTTTGTATTTTAAATGATTTAGTTAAATGATTATTAACTTTGAAGGTAATTATTCTTATGGATGGTAATATTGCTTCAATTTATGCTCAAAGCGGTTGGATTTTGCTAACTGTTCTGGCTATTCTTGTCTTGATGAGCATTATAACCTGGATTATTGCTTTGGTTCGATGCTGGAGTTTATGGTGCGCAAGGCGGGATAATCGCATAGCTTTAAATTGCTTTGAGACAGCTGAGAATCTGGTTCAATTGCAACATGAGCTGGCTGAAAACCATTCACCGGTGGCTTTACTGACTCGTGATGCATTACACGCAAGTAAGCTTTATCATGATAAAGCTAATCACTCTTTGGCTGCGGCTATGCCCTTTAACCGCTACCTTACCAGTCAGATTCGTAATAGTATGGAACAGATTATGCGCCACTATGAGAGTGGGCTGACTATATTGGCATCAATAAGTTCAAGTGCTCCATTTATCGGATTATTTGGTACTGTATGGGGTATTTATCATGCTTTAATTAATATTGGCCATAGCGGACAGATGAGTATTGCTGCTGTAGCTGGTCCTATAGGTGAGGCATTAATTTCTACCGCCATAGGTTTATTTGCAGCGATTCCGGCTTTACTGTTTTACAATGGTCTGGTACGCAGCAAGAAAAATTTAAGTCGTGATCTTGATGGTTTTGCTCATGATTTACATGCACAATTATTAAATAATGAGGAATAGTGATGGCATTCGGTCATTTCAGTGATGATGAGGTACATGAATCAGCTGATATTAATGTAACGCCGCTGGTTGATGTAATGCTGGTACTCTTGATTGTCTTTATGATTACGATGCCAGTATTAACTCATTCTATCCCGTTAACTTTACCTACCACTGCTAATCCTACGGAGCAAACAGAACCAAAATCTCCATTACGCTTATCGATTGGTGCTGACGGGCAATATAAATTAGGCGAACAAACACTTTCCCTAACTCAACTAAAAAATGATTTACATCTAAAGGCTCAGGCAGATCCAGAACTAGTACTGGCGATAGCTGCTGATAAACACGTTGCTTATGATCATGTTGCTCAGGTATTAGCCGCTGCTCGGGATGCAGGTTTGGTAAAAGTTGGCTTTGTTACGGAAGATAAATCGTAAATTAAATATCTCAATATAATTCTATTAAATGGACTTTTTGTCGAGGAAAGTCCATTTTTTAATAGATTATTGTTATTGCAATATAATGAATTAAATAATACTACAATAAAATTTGACATCATAATTATATACTTAAACTATTTTTGTATCCGTTTGCGCATATTAAATAATTATTCATAATTACTGATATCAATATAGTTGCGTATATTATTTCTAGTGGGAAGGAATATCATATTACTGAGTGGAGACTATTCATATAATCGATAATAGGCACTAATAAAATATACATGATGTCATTTTTTCCTTAGTCTTTTATCACCGCTCTTTTCTTTTTTATTTGTTTTTAGAAAAGTGCAGAACTGATGATGTCCAATATTTCAAAAAATATATTTATAACCATTCAAACGATTGATTCTCCCTTTTATATTTATAATGAAATTTTCACGATATAAGTATTAATAAAAGCAATATATCAATATTGCTTTCCAGAGTTATGGAATAACAGAGTTTATTATTCAGCAGATTTTTCTGAGGTACTTATTAAAATAACTTGTAAAATTTAGATATTGTTATGTAGTAAATTTCATGTAAAAATTTTCTAGATTATTAAATAATCCATCTATTAAATATCTGTATCTGGATTTCTATCTTTAAATGTAAAACAGGTAGATTAATTGTTGATTATCTACCTGTTGTATTTCGCCTGATCTAACGAATAATGCCACGTGTTGATTGTGCAAAAAATTCTTTAAACACATGTAACTCAGGTGCTGAATCTGCTTCAGCAATAATTCTGGCTTTAGCATCAGCATAAGCCAATCCCTGGCGGTAAAGAATTTTATACAGACGTTTGATGTTGGCAATTTGTTCTGATGTAAATTGGTGCCGGCGTAAACCTTCAGTGTTAAGTCCGGCTGGCTCGGCACGATAACCGGCAGCCATAACATACGGAGGTACATCTTTATGCACACCGGCAGCAAAAGCTGTCATAGCATAATCGCCAATTTGACAAAATTGATGTACAAGTGAGAAGCCGCCCAGTATTACGTAGTCACCGATAACAACGTGTCCTGCAAGCGATGCATTGTTGGCAAAAACTGTATGATTGCCGACAACACAGTCATGAGCCAAATGAACATAAGCCATTATCCAGTTATCATCACCTATACGAGTTTCACCAATGCCGGTAACGGTACCCGTATTGAAGGTGGTAAATTCACGGATGGTGTTATGGTTACCAATAATAAGTCTTGTTGGTTCCCCATGGTATTTTTTATCTTGTGGGATTGCTCCCAGTGAAGCAAACTGAAAAATTCGATTGCCTTCACCAATAGTAGTGTGCCCGTCAATAACAACATGCGGTCCGATATCGGTATTAGCTCCAATCTGCACGTTTGCACCGATTATGGTATAGGCTCCCACAGATACGCTACTATCGAGTTCTGCTTTGGGATCAATAATGGCTGTGGGATGAATCTGCGTCATGTATATTTCCTGCTGTCGTGGTTAACGACTAGTTTAATCATAGATGATTAATATTTTTAGTGATGTATTTTTTATTTTTCTACCTTGCGTTTGGCACACATGATTTCAGCTTCTGCCGCAACCTGATTATCTACTAAAGCAACAGCCTTGAATTTACCGATATCACGTTTGTTTGCCAATAATTTAACTTCGAATTTCAGCTGATCGCCGGGAACAACCTGACGCTTGAAACGGGCATTATCGATGCCTACAAAAAAATAAATTTCATCATCGTCACGACCACCATGACTTAAAATAGCCAGTGTTCCACATGCCTGTGCCATAGCTTCAATAATCAACACACCAGGCATAACCGGAAAATCAGGAAAATGACCAAGAAAAAAGGGTTCATTAGCTGTGACATTTTTAATTGCACTCAAAGTCATGGCTTCACTGTCGTAAGCGATAACACGATCAATCAGTAAAAACGGATAACGATGAGGTAATAATTTCTGCAGGGTACGAATATCTAAAGGTAAAGACCAATCCATTGCTTTAATCCTGTTGGTTTGATGAATTGCCGTTTAATTCGGCTAATTGATGTTCCAAGGCTTTTATTTTTTGATTCATTTCATGTAAGTGACGAATATGGGCAGCATTTTTTACCCAGTCACTATGTTTTTGTAACGGAAAAATAGAAGCATAGTATCCGCTTTCCTTAATACTGTGGCTGACAGCTGTAGCGGCACCAATCGTTGTTTTTGGCGGAATGTGTAAATGACCACCAATCATTGCTGCACCGCCGATAACGGAATAAGCGCCAACTTCTGTACTACCGGCAATGCCTGTACAGGCTACAATAGCTACATGAGCACCGATTTTGCCGTTATGGCCAATCATCACCTGATTATCAATTTTGGCATCATTTTCTATGATGGTGTTTTCAATTGCTCCGCGGTCAATTGTGGTGTTGGCTCCAATTTCGACATCATCGCCAAGAATCACGCAACCGGTCTGAACAATTTTAAACCATTCATTTTTCTGTTTGTCCCATGCAAAACCGAACCCATCAGCACCAATAACACATCCCGAATGCAGTTCTACCCGGTTACCCAGTATACAACCATGATAAATGGTTACATTAGCATGAATAACACAGTCATTACCCACCGTACAATCATCTTCAATAACAGCGCCAGCCAGAATGCGTGTGTTTTCACCAATGATACAGCGCTCGCCAATAACAACATGAGCACCAATTTCGCAACTGGCTGCAATTTTTGCAGATGGTGCAACTACTGCACTGGGATGGATAGATGCTTTAGCCTGAATGCGAGGATGAAACAAACGGGCAACTTGGGCAAAGTAGAGATAAGGATCATCAGTAACAATCAGTGTACGATCAGTTAAAACTTCGGCAGATTTTTCGGTAACAATCAGTACCCCGGCCTTACTGGCCAATGCTTCTGCACGCAAACGCGGATTACTGAGAAAGCTGATATCGTTTGCTTGCGCCTGTTGTAATGAAGTAATTCTGGTAACAATGACATCACTGCCACGCAATTGTCCGCCCAGCTGTTCAACTAAAGCGGTAGCGGTTATCTGGTTTACAGCCATATTTCTGCCTTACTGTTTTTGTGCATTTAATGCTTTAATAACAGCATCAGTGATATCAAATTTACTGTTAACAAATATGGCATCTTGTATGATCAAATCATATCCTTCTTTTCGTGCCATTTCGATAATAACTTTATTGGCATTTTGCTGAAGTGAGGCAAATTCTTCATTACGACGCAGGTTGTAATCTTCTGCCAGTTTTGCAGCTGCTTCTTTATATTGTTCATCCATTTGCAGCATTTGTTTTATTTTTGCTTCACGCTCGGCCGCCGGAACTTTCCCTGATTCAATTGCTTCTTTTAGTTTCAGCCCTTCAGCTTGCATGGCTTGCAGTTTTTTCTGTAACGGCGCAAATTCTTTATCAAGATCTTTCTGAATAGACTGAGCCTGAACAGATTGCTGATAAACACGGCTGGTATCAATAAAGCCGAGCTTTTGTATACTTTCTGCCCATGCAAAAGAGCAGGAAAGTACAGCAGCAAATGTTAAAACAATTTTTTTAAACATAAATTTGTCCTTATCTAGCTGCGATTAGAACGTAGTTCCCAACTGGAACTGGAAGCGTTGTATTTGATCTTCCGATTTTTTATGAATTGGATAAGCATAACTGAATTTCAGTGGTCCCATAGGTGACAACCAGGTAACGGCTAAACCAGCAGAATAGCGTACTTCGTTACCAATACTTGATTTATGTGTTTTGGAGCCGCCATAAGGATTTTTTTCATCATAATAGTTATAAGTTTTGTTATCCCACACACTACCGGCATCTGCAAACATGCTGAGGCGGACAGTATGCTGATCTTTAATGCCCGGAAACGGAAACAGCAGTTCTGCAGTTGCAGTAGCAATATAATTACCACCATAACTGCTGGAATCACTACTATATGAACCGTCACTGTATCGGTTAAAGTATTTCGGACCAAGTGTACCAGACTCATAACCACGTACTGAACCTAAACCACCGCCATTAAAAGCATACATAAATGGCAAATCCTTGGTTTTTCCATAGCCATCCGCATAACCAAGCTGTCCATATAGCATAAGGGTAAAGTTTTTATTTATCGGGAAATACCAGCGCTGGTCATGACTAATGCTGTAATATTGTAAATCGCCGCCGGGTAAACCACTGTTAATATTAGCATTCATTATGTAGCCGCGAGTAGGCCATAATGAACTGTCTGTGGTATTACGACCCCAGCCGACAGTACCTTTTAATATCCAGTTATCCTTACCATATTTCTGAACAAATTCAGCATAACGCTGCGGCGCATATTCGCCATACAAATTAACGGCCAGATGCTCTGCACCAAGACTGAAATTAACTCGGTCATACTCGGTAATCGGTACGCCCATGGTCATTGCTGCACCAATGGTCGTGGTTTTATAGTCCATTGAGTTACTGTCTGATTTGCTGGGGTTATAACCACGATAGTACAGGTTATACCCCAGACTGACACCATCAGGAGTGAAATACGGATCTGTAAAGGAAAGAGCCGCAACCTGATTAACCTTGGAGCGGGATAGTTGCAGACTAGCCGATTTACCAGTACCAAACAAATTATCCTGTGCAACACCTGCTGACAGCAGCAAACCGTCATCCTGCGCCCAACCGGCACCAACATTAATAGAACCGGTTGATCTCTCTTTGACACTCATATCCAGATCAACCTGATCTGGTGTACCTGCTACAGGCTTAACATCTACTTGAGCATTATCAAAATAGCCTAATTGCTGAACACGCTCTTTGGAACGGTTAATTTTCGATACATCATAGGGAGCGCGTTCCATTTGCCGCAATTCACGCCGTAGTACCTCATCACGGGTTTTGTTGTTACCTGTAATATTGATCTGATTAACATAGACTTTACGATCAGGAACGACGTTTAGTACAAAATCGACAACATGTGTATTTTCATTGGGTACAGGGCGAACATCTACCTGACAGAAAGCATAACCTGAGCTACCCATTTTGTCCTGAATTGCTCTGATGATATTAATCATCTGTGAGCGGTTGTACCATCTTCCCGGTTTGATTTTAACCAGTTGCTGTAATGATTCTGCGGGTACTTCACGGGTATCACCGCCAACAGTTACATTACCCCAGCGATAGCGTTCGCCTTCATTTACTGTGATGTTAATCATCTGAGCAGTTTTATCTTCACTGCTGTTTACTTTAACATCAGCAATACGGAAATTCAGATACCCATGATCCTGATAATAATTATTGATTTTATCCAGATCCTGCTGTAACTGGGTATCTGAATAACGATCATCCCTGGTTAACCAGCTTGTCCAGCTTTTCTGGCTTAATGACATCTGTTTACGCAAAGTATGGGCAGAATAGTGTTTATTACCACTAAAATTAATTGATTTGATGGTTGTCGTTGCACCTTCATCTATTTTCAGCTCAAGTGCAACACGATTACGTTCCAGCCTAGTAACCTTGGGAGTAATTTTTACCGCATTTTTACCACGCTGGCGATAGGCGTCCTGCAAGCCTACTATTGCCTGCTCTAATATAGCCGGATTAAATACGCGTGATTGCCCCAGACCAAAACCACTCAGGTTTTTCTTAATATCATTATTATTGATGGATTTACCGCCGGTAACATCAAAGCTGCTGATAATTGGCCGTTCCACTACAGTTAACAGGACCTGATTACCCATGGTTTCAACCCGTACATCATCAAAAAAACCTGTTGCATACAGTTTTTTGATAATCTCTTCACCCTCCGTATCGGTAAAAGTATCACCGATTTTAACCGGAAGGTAACTGAAAACAGTTGTGGGAGCTGTACGCTGTAAACCCTCTACCCGAATGTCTTTTATGGTAAACGGTTCGACTGCTAAAGCCAGTGAAGACAGGCCCAGAGCCATTAAACTGACAGTAATCTGTTTTAATTTCATCATTCATCCAAACAAACGGGTAATATCATTGAAGAAAGCCACCAGCATTAACATTAACATGGCAGCAATACCAAAACGCAACCCCATTTCCTGTATACGCAAACTCAGGGGTCTGCCACGAATCCACTCGATGGCATAATACAGTAAATGCCCCCCGTCTAATACGGGAACGGGTAATAAATTGAGTACGCCAAGACTTACGCTAACCAGAGCTAGAAATTCTGTATAACTTTGCCAGCCCATAGCAGCAGTTTTGCCAGCCACATCTGCAATAGTCAATGGACCGGAAAGATAATGCAGCGATGCCTGACCAGTAAGTAATTTAGCAAACATGGAAAGAGTAAGTGTAATGTAATCCCACGTACGTTGCATAGCCAATCGTGCGGATTCAAAAAAACCGGGCTGATAATGCTGGCGAATCTGGGCATCCCATGTTTTATCACGCATGGCACCTACACCAACCTGACCAATTATTGCTCCTTTTTCAAGCACTGATTCCGGTCGCAGGCTAGTTTGCAGAATCTGTCCGTTTCGCTGATAACTAATGTCAAGTTTTGCACCGGCACTGGCCCGGATACTGTCTACCCAATCCTGCCAGCCAGTAAGTTTGCGTCCGTTAATGGTCAATAAAATATCACCTGTACGCAGACCAGCTTTAGCTGCGACACTATCCGGTATAACCATACCTATCTGATTAACGACTTTGAAAGGTGCAATACCCAGATAACCGGTTTTGGCAACATTAGCAGCAGCATCGGTACCGGCAATATTCAGTTGCCGCTGCTGCGGTTGTCCGGCTGCATTGATAACATCAACCTGAACTTTGCCGCTATCCAGATTAAGCATAATTTTAGCCTGAGCATCCGTCCAGTCTGTGACAGCCTGTCCGTTAACACTATTGATACGGTCGCCTTGCTGAAAACCTGCATCAGCAGCTACTGTAGCTGGCTCAACCATACCCACCCAGGGGCGAATTTGAGTAATACCGCCTATGCTGAAACTTGCTGCATACAGCAGTACAGCTAATATCAGGTTCGTCAACGGACCGGCAACAACGATTGCAATACGTTTAAGAGGATGCTGCTTATCAAAAGCATAAGGTAAATCTGCTTCACTGACATCTCCTTCACGGGTATCAACCATTTTGACATACCCCCCGAGAGGGATGGGTGCCAGACACCATTCGATATTGCCGCGTTTTAAACAAAAAAATGGTTTACCAAAACCAATACTAAAACGCAGTACTTTAACACCACACCAGCGAGCCACAACCAGATGGCCTAATTCGTGCAAGCTTACCAGCAGTAAAATTGCTACAATAAAAGCAAATATGGTTAATAACATGGTTTATCCTGTTCTCATCCGGCAGACCGGCCAGCTATCCATGCACTTGCTACACTACGCACCCGTGTATCAAGTTGCAAGAGTTCTTCTATAGAAGACGCAGTTTGCCCGCTAAAATATTGCAGACAGTTATCAACTACTGACGCTATATCAACAAACTGAACGTTTCTGTCCAGAAAGGCAGCTACGGCAACTTCATTAGCTGCATTCAGCACACATGAACTGGCCGGATTATTGCTGTGTAATACATCATAAGCCAGTTTCAGGCATGGAAAACGTACGAAATCCGGTGCCAAAAAGTGTAAACCACTTAAACTGGTAAAATCCAGCTGTTCAACCCCTGAATCAATTCTGTCTGGTAAGCCCAGACAATGTGCAATCGGAATACGCATATCCGGTTTACCCATTTGAGCCAGTACAGAACCATCTCGGTAACGAACCATGCTGTGTATCACGCTTTGCGGATGAATAATCACTTCCAGCTGTTCAGCAGCAGCATTAAATAACCAGTGAGCCTCAATTAACTCAAGGCCCTTATTCATCATACTAGCTGAATCAACAGAAATTTTGCGACCCATCTGCCAGTTTGGATGGCGTATTGCAGCCTCAGGGGTAATAGCCGCAAAATCTGCCAGTGCAGTATGCAGAAAAGGACCACCTGATGCCGTTAAAACCAGCGATGCTACGCCAGCATGCTCCAAATTTCCCTGATAATTATCAGGTAATGCCTGAAAAATAGCATTATGCTCACTATCTACAGGTAACAGCCGTGCACCGTACTGCTGAACAGTCTGCATAAATAAGGCACCGGCGACTACCAGGGTTTCTTTATTTGCCAGATAAATAGTCTTACCGGCTTTCGCTGCTGCTAACGTAGGTCTTAAGCCGGCGGCACCGACAATAGCAGCCATGACAGCATCAGTTTCACTATCCTGTGCAACATCGCACAGAGCCTGTTCTCCAAATAAAACCTCTGTAGTAACAGCAGCAGTCTGTAATTGTACTCGCAGAACATCCGCCTGCGCAGCGGTAGCAACCACAGCGTAAACTGGATGATAACGAATACACAGTTCTGCCAGACGATCAATTTTCTGGTGTGCGGTTAACGCAAAAACAGAAAACCGTTCAGGATGGCGCCCAATAACATCAAGAGTACTCTGACCAATGCTGCCAGTCGCTCCCAGAATAGTTATAGAAGTAGGATTATAACCACTCATCAAAAAATCACTTTACACTAAAACAGGCTATCAAGGCGGCATAAACACTTAGTACAGCAATCAGGGAATCTATCCGATCAAATACACCACCATGTCCGGGTAAAAGCTGGCTGCTGTCTTTTACACCACCGGCACGCTTTAACCAGCTTTCCAGCAAATCACCGCAGATACTGACTGCAGTCAGAACAAAAGCCAGACACAAGGTTTGCCACCAAGGCAGAATAAAGGGTAACCAGCCTTGCTGTTGCAGGATAATTGTATAGATAGCAACGCAAATAACCGCACCAATAGCACCTTCCCAGCTTTTATTCGGACTGATAGTTGGAGCCAGTTTACGTTTACCCACAGCCCTTCCGACAAAATAGGCAGCAATATCGGCAATCCACACTAATGCCATGATCGATAAAAGAGCACCGGCAGCTTTAGTATCCGGCCGCAAAGAAATTAATGCCTGCCAGAAGGGCACCATTAATAGCCAGCCAATCATGACACCAGACAAGTTGGCTCTGATCTTCCATTTAAATTTTAACCAGACTGGTACGATAATCAGCCAGAACAGCAAAACCATTATCTGTGCCCAGAGTGGTAATGCCGTCTGCTGATAATAAAAATAAAGACATCCACCGCCTACTGCGCTGACCAGCAGATAGAGGGCATTCTGTATGTTAGTGAAATGGGCAATACGGGCATATTCCCATAAAGCCAGTAAGGCAATCAGACCGCTAAATGCAGCCCATAAACTGTTGTTAGCCCCGAACAACATACCTATCATTAAGGGCAGTAAAACCAGAGCAGTAAGAATACGTTGTTTGAGCATAAATAAATTTAGAGTCGCTGTTGGGTAAGTGGCAACTGCTCCGAGGTTCTGCCAAACCGTCTCTCCCGTTCCTGATAGGAACGTACAGCATTAGCCAGCTGAGATTCATCAAAATCCGGCCACAGAACTGGCGTAAAATATAACTCGGTATAAGCCAGTTGCCATAGAAGAAAATTACTGATACGGGTTTCGCCGCCTGTACGGATAAATAAATCCGGTTCGGAAGCATAACCAAGTGACAGATATGGCAGGATGCTGGTTTCAGTCAGTTTGGTATCTCCGGCCTGAATAGCCTGATTAACCGCCTGCAAAATATCCCAGCGACCACCATAATCAGCAGCTATAGTCAGAGTTAGCCCGGTATTGGCTGCTGTCAATGCTTCTGCTTCTTCAATCCCGTGTACGATTTCTGCTGCAAAACGGCTGCGATCACCAATGACACGCAGACGCAGATTATTTTTATGCAATTTTTGTACCCGTTTTTGCAATGACTGCAAAAACAGCCCCATCAGAAAATTAACTTCGTCCATAGGACGACGCCAGTTTTCAGTAGAAAAAGCAAAGACTGTCAGATACTCCACACCCATACGTGCGCAGTTTGCTGTCATTTCTTCCAGCATTTCCAGCCCTTTTTTATGCCCCATAATCCGTGGCATCAGACGTTTTTTAGCCCAACGTCCGTTACCGTCCATAATAACGGCAATATGCCTCGGGATTTCGGTATGTTCGGGCACACTCTGAGTACTACTAGTAATCAAAATACATCCTTTACTGCAATTATATAGTTCAGATTGCCATCAGATCGGCTTCTTTAGTTGCCAGCATCTTATCAATTTCAGCAATGTATTTATCAGTAAGCTTCTGAATACCTTCTTCACCGCGACGAACTTCGTCTTCACTGATTTCTTTGTCTTTATGCAGACGTTTGAGGTCATTATTGGCATCACGTCGTATATTACGCACGACTACCCGACCATCTTCAGCTTCACCACGGACTACTTTAATCAGATCTTTGCGTCGCTCTTCGGTAAGCATTGGCATGGGTACACGAATCAGATCACCCATTGCAGCCGGATTCAGGCCAAGATTTGAGTTACGAATAGCCTTTTCGATAACAGCAGCCATTTTACTTTCATAGGGTTTCACCCCGATGGTACGGGCATCCAGCAAGGTTACACTGGCAACCTGACTAACAGATACCATGCTTCCGTAATATTCTACCTCAACCTGATCTAGTAAACCGGTATGAGCGCGCCCTGTACGAACTTTAGACAGATTATCGCGCAATACATCCAGTGATTTCTGCATTTTGGTTTCAGCAGTGCGTTGAATTTCGTTAATCATGAATATTCCTGTCTGGCCTGACAGCATTTATTTCAATTTTCTCAAATTTTTGCTGTCAGAAAATGGCAAACGCGCATACTAACGCAGTTATACGCGTCACCACAAGTTTAGTTAAGCAGTCTGATGTTTATACATGGACTAATGTACCTTCATCTTCACCCCAGATAACCCGTTTAAGTGCTCCCGGTTTGAAGATGCCGAATACCACAATATTCAGTTTCTGTTCACGGCATAAAGCAAATGCCGTGGCATCCATTACTTTCAGATTCTGGCTAATTGCCTCATCAAAAGTAATTTGCTGATAACGTTTGGCCTCAGGGTTGGTTTTAGGATCAGCAGTATAAACCCCATCAACATTGGTTGCCTTTAACATAATATCACAATTCATTTCTACTCCACGTAAACTTGCTGCGGTATCTGTAGTAAAAAACGGATTGCCGGTTCCTGCTGCAAAAATCACCACTTTACCCTCTTCCAGATACTGGATCGCTTTCGGGCGTGCATAAGTTTCTGCTACCTGCTGCATACTCAGTGCTGACTGCACTCTGGCTTTAACCTGCTGACTTTCAAATGCTTCTTTCAGAGCCAGTGCATTCATCACCGTAGCCATCATGCCCATGTAATCGGCGGTAGCACGTTCCATGCCTTTGGCTGATTGCGCCATTCCGCGAAAAATGTTACCGCCGCCAATAACAATAGCCACTTCTACACCCATATCGACCACTTCTTTAACCTGTGCAGTGATTTGCATAATGGTATCGCGATTGATACCAAAAGCATCCGGCCCCATCAGGGACTCTCCGGATAATTTCAATAATACACGTTTGTATTTTGCTGGTTTGGTCATGATCATTCTTTCTGTCAGTTTGCCATTAGATGTTTAACAGCGATCGATAAATTTAAAAAAATGGGAACTTTTATTTCAGCTATCTCAACCTGAGTAAACAGATAACTCAAAAAAAAGCACCCTGATTCAGGAGCCTGAATCCAGAGTGCCCGTGGCATAAACAGCCTTATACTTTAGAAGCAGCGGCTACTTCAGCAGCATAATCCACTTCTTTTTTCTCAATACCTTCACCAACATGGAATGCAACAAAACGGCTTACTTCAGCATTTTGTTCTTTCAGGAATTTTTCCACAGTCTGGTCAGGATTAATAACGAACTGCTGACCCAGCAGAGTTACTTCAGCCAGGAATTTCTGTACCCGGCCTTCAACCATTTTTTCAATGATATTTGCCGGTTTGCCGGAAGCTGCAGCCTGCTCTTCATAAATGTGGCGTTCTTTTGCCACAATTTCCGGGTTCACTTCAGCAGCAGAAACGCATTGTGGTTTGGATGCAGCAATGTGCATGGCTACCTGACGGATAGCTTGTGCATCGCCACCTTTGTGTTCTACCAGTACACCGATTTTAGTACCGTGCATATAGGTTACTAAACTGTTATCAGTTTCAATTCGTTCAAACCGTCGTACAGTGATATTTTCACCCAGCTTAGCAATAACAGCTTTACGAGCTTCTTCAACAGTAACGCCATCATCTGTTTTGGCTTCAGCCAATGCTTCCAGTGTAGCAGGGTTGTGCACGGCAACAGCTTTAGCCACAGCCTGAGCAAATGCCATAAAGCTGGCATCTTTGGCAACGAAATCTGTTTCACAGTTAATTTCAGCAACTGCACCTACTTTGCCATCCACGTATTCAGCAACTACACCTTCTGCTGCAGTACGGCCAGCCAGCTTACCAGCTTTGGCACCGGATTTAATGCGCAGAATTTCTTCGGCTTTTTCCATATTACCTTCGGCTTCTACCAAAGCTTTTTTGCATTCCATCATGCCCAAACCGGTAGCAGCACGCAAATCACCTACCATTTTTGCAGTAATTGCAGCCATGTTTTACTCCTTAAACTTAATTATGCTCAGCCAAACAGATATCAGGCTGAAAAATTGTTTTAAAAAAAGGGGCACTAACGTCCCCTTCTTTTACAAAGATATGAGATAACTAATTATTCAGCAGCAGTTGCAGCCTGTTTTTCTTCTGCGGCCTGAGCAGCCTGAACCACTTCCTGTAAAGACTGAGCTTTACCTTCCAGAATGGCATCAGCAATACCACGGCAGTACAAACGAATTGCCTTAGCTGAGTCGTCATTACCCGGAATTACATATTTAACATCATCAGGGCTGTTATTGGTATCAACCACAGCGATAACCGGAATACCCAGTTTAGCTGCCTCTACCAAAGTACCTTTCTGATAACCGGTATCGATAACGAAAATTGCATCAGGCAGGCCTTTCATATCTTTGATACCACCCAGAGAACGTTCCAGCTTAGCAACTTCACGCTGCATTTCCAATACTTCTTTTTTACCGTAACCGGCTTCAGTAGCATTTTCCAGCGCAACAGTTTTTTCTTCCAGACGTTTAATAGACTGTTTTACGGTTTTGTAGTTAGTCAGCATACCGCCCAACCAGCGATGATCAACATAAGGAGCACCGGCGCGGGTAGCTTCTTCCTTAACGATATCACGTGCCTGACGTTTAGTACCTACGAACAGTACAGTTCCTTTATTGGCAGCCAGACGACGTACTACATCCTGAGCCTCTACAAACATCGGCAGGGTTTTTTCCAGATTGATGATATGGATTTTGTTACGCGCACCAAAAATGTACTCAGCCATTTTCGGATTCCAGTAACGTGTCTGATGACCAAAGTGTACGCCTGCTTCCAGCATCTGGCGCATAGTAATTTGTGACATAATAATCTATCCTTAAAAGGGTTAAAGCCTGACACTGCCACGCATAGAACTCTGTAACAGAGCACCCTTTCGCGTACAGTGCGAGCGTTGTTTATTTTTACCGAGGTAAAACATTCAGATGATACAGAAAAAAAGCAGTTACGGCAAGTATGCAGCTTTACGGTATCCTGCCTGGGTATTAACAGGCTAAATTATGCAGATACATACAGATAAAAGACAACAGCGTAGTTATTTACGCCGGCAGCGTCAGCAGTTAAAGGATGATATACGTCAGCATGCTACTACCCGAATTAACCGCCTACTCTATCCTCTGATCCGACGTGAAAAACGGATAGCCGTATACTGGGCAGTAGGCAGTGAATTATCACTGTGGTCATTTATTATTACTGCTCAGAAACGCGGAGCAACAGTTTATTTGCCTTATATTGCAGCCAGACAACGACAATTATGGTTTACTCCCTGCCCTATCCTCTCTCATAGGCAAGCTACAGCTCGTTTTATGGCTCAGTACGGTTTAAAACAAAAGCGCGGTTTA
The DNA here is from genome assembly GCF_013344995.1 of Snodgrassella sp. ESL0304. Lineage (NCBI taxonomy): Bacteria > Pseudomonadati > Pseudomonadota > Betaproteobacteria > Neisseriales > Neisseriaceae > Snodgrassella > Snodgrassella sp. ESL0304. Next base: position 30,140 of record NZ_JAAEDR010000002.1, on the reverse strand, counting down.
ATTCCTCAATTTCATGGTCAGCGGATTCGGGCTCGCTATTTACATACTCTGATTGTGCCGTTGCTGGGAATTGATCAAAAAGGTAATCGTCTGGGACAGGGCGGGGGTTATTACGATGCCACACTTTCAGCATTACAATCCTGGCAACCGAAATTAATAGGGGCTGGTTTTGCCTGCCAGCGGTTACAAGAAATTCAAACTGAAAAGCATGATATCAAAATACCTTATTTTGTCTGTGAACAAGGTGTTGTGCACTTTAAGCTGGGTATAAATAAATTATCTGCCTGAATATTTATACAGAAAATGGTTTTAGTATTTAAGATACTTTTAAAAGTATAAATAAGGCGATAAATTTAATTTCAAAAATCTTAAATAGATTGTAAAATAAAATATTATGCAAAGGTAATATTTTTAAATGAAGATATTGCGGGATATATTTATTAGAGCTTGGCTTATGATTTCCTGATGATATGCTAATTGAACTATCTAAAGATAAAAAATTTTGGCTCCAAAGAATAGAAAATACGGTTTAGCTGGAATAAACGGTTATTTATCTGAATATAAACCAGTCTTATTAAATTTTATCTTTCAAGATAATTTATTCTATGATTTTTTATTTTAAAGATGATTTTATTATGCTTAAACCAGACAGGATAACTGTATTAATTATTAATAATATCAACAAAATTCAGAGTAAGAATTAGAAACTGTAAACTATCAGTATCACCTTGGTTAATACAATACACTTTATCTGCTGATGCAAAATATACCATTTAGATTCAAGAGAAAGTTTTGACTATTATTCCGCAGAAATTTAAAAGAAAAAGATAAAAATTAAATGATTATTTTCTTTAAGCTTCAGCGTTATTAAACAATATTATTCAGCAAGTTTTCTCTTCGTTGTTATCATTTAGTAATCAGGAATTTAGCTGTCTCGTTATTTCTGAATAGATCCCATTTTAAACTAAATCAAATCAATTATAAGGTTAGCTAAGTCTTATATTCGAAGGTGCTACCGACAAATATATAATTCAGCACATAAGTACAATTTTCTTAGAAGGCAAAACAATAAAATACGGATATCAGTATATTTATTGTTTTGCCCGATAATCGGTAATAGTCTGGAACTAATAATTACAAGCGAGTAAATATCTGCTCTTCAGGCAGGCGTGATTTTGGCCGGGTAGCATTACTGTCATTAGCGGCACGATAGCCAAGACTGACTACCAGTACGCTTTTCAACCCCTGCTGTTGCAGACCAAGAATTTCATCCATTTTCTGATCATCAAAGCCTTCAATTGCTGTTGAATCGATACCAATAACAGCTGCTGCAAATAATAACTGCCCCAATACAATATATAACTGTCTGCTTTCCCACTCAAGCTGGCTATGTGGTGTCGCGCTATTTTTATTAACATAAAAATGGCGACCTTTATCCATCATTTCCTTGATTTCACCTTCTCCGAAACGACCATCCTTTTCTTCCTGAGCCAGTACATTCTGTAAATGCTGCTCATCCAGGGGGGTTTTAGCACAGAATATTAAGGTATGTGATGAATCAGCTACCCGCGGATGATTCATTTCTACAATTGCCGGCATGATTTTGGCACGAGCATCGTCATTATCCACTACAAAAAAATGCCAAGGCTGTGAATTTACTGATGAAGGGCTGTTTCTGATAACTTCAAATAGTTGCGCCAATTGCTCTGCCGGAATTTTTTTTGTTTTATCATAATGTTTGGTCGTATAACGCTGTCTGGATATATCAGTAATATTCATTGTCTGGATTCCTGTTGTTTCTCAATAATTATTAAATAATTCAATTGATTATTTTAATTCAAAAATAATAATCATATTGATTAAATAGGTAAGGATACTCATAAAATATATATAACCACTATATATAATATACCGGCTATATAAATCAATTAGCTTACATTAATATATATTTGAATATGGTACTTCTGAAAAATTTTACCAATAGTATTTTATGTAAAAAATTGTTCAGTAAAATAATAATGTTCATGGTATACATTACTTTTAAACCAGTATATTTAGTGTATCTAACTTCTCAATAACATACTGAAATCATCACTATTCATTGTTGTTTAATTTTTTGCTGACACTGATAACAATATATTTTACCGCCAAATATATTTTTATGATTCCGGCAATAATCAACTACGCCTGATGAAATATTTTTATGACACATGGAGCAAAAATAATAAGTTGCTGAACTCAAATTTTCATTTTGTGGATGAGCTATATGAGCTGATTTAGTTATCAATTGATCAGATGACTTATTCAAACCAAAATAACTTGGCCAGTCATATCGTGCTGGTTGATGCAACTGCACCAGCTGACGGGCAAATTTTTGTATACTGGCAATTGGTGCCGTACGGATAAAACTTAAGATACCCGCGGGTTTGCTTAACTGCTGTACTTTTGTTTGCAATTGCTCATTTTTTATTACGCTGTCCAATCCAGAAACTGGATTTCGGGGACGCCGGACACAGGCATCGTTAGAGACGAGTATCAGGCTATATAATGACGGACGCAATTTTCTGCCAAAACGGATGGGCAGCTGAATCTTATCTGAAAGTAATAAATTATTCAGCAGGCTGATATGACGTCGGTTTTGTTCAAGAGGAGAAGACATTCCCTGTTCATTACCTTCATATATACGTGAAAACTCACCCTGCTCATTAATAATCAGGCTGCCAGTTATTCTTTTACTTTCACATACAAATATTTGTAGATAGCGGTTAATCAGCAAATGGTCGATTTGTGCCACTTTTCCCTGATACTTTAATCTTAAATCATTAATAATTACCCATTCGGAATGATTGCCAAAATGAAACTGCAGCTGATAAGCAGATTCTGCTTCACCTTTGATTCCCGAACGGATTAACCGCAGATGATGTTCAATATGCTGACGCGTCTGCTGTGTTAGATCAGACCGTTGCAATAGCTGGTGGAGTATTTCTATGTCTTTTACTTTACTGTCAGCCTGCTTAAAAATCATTTTTAGAATTCAATTGCAATAATTAGTGATAGATGTCTGTCTGGGTCTGATATGGGGTTTTCTATGATTGTCCGGTAAATGATAAAACCACCGGAAACCAAAAGAGTCGTATTATATTTAATAATACGACTCACTAGCTATAATGATTATGCCAAATAAGCTATTATGTTTTTCTCATGATTTAGCTATCAAGTTTGATAAATTTCTGCATATCATTAGTCTGACAGGCTGTTAACTGCGAAAATAAAAAAACCGCTGTTATCAGCGGTTTTCAGAATCTGGTGCCCAGGGACGGACTCGAACCGTCACACCTTGCGGCGGGGGATTTTGAGTCCCCTGCGTCTACCAATTTCGCCACCTGGGCTAGCGAAGAAGACGCATTATAACGGATTTTCCATGGCTGTAAAGAATTTTTTTATGGTAAAAAATTTTTTTAACTGATTCTGAATAAAATATTGATTTTATTTTTGGATTTTTTTATATTTTACTTATTAATTTTAAAATTAAAAAATTTCTGAATTTTAAATATTTATTTAAAGTTCATTTTTGTATTATTATTAACTTTATGCTTAACATACAAAATTTTCTGGCTGTATTAACATCCGCGATTTTATTGGGTGCCTGCCAGCCTCAGTCGGCAGTTAACAATGCTCAGCCAGCAAGTGCTGATTCAGCCAAACCACTGCATCAGTATAATTTTGAAGGCAGTGATGTACGCGATGCCGGCTTGGGTGGTAAAGATTTTTCCTTGCTTGGTTCTGACGGTAAAACAGTACATCTGCGTGATTTTCAGGGTAAAATAGTAGTATTAGTGTTCGGTTATACCCATTGTCCGGATGTTTGCCCGACTAATCTGCTTGCTTACGCAGATGCAATAAATCAGCTAGGTGAGCAGGGAAAACAGGTACAGGTATTGTTTATTACGGTTGATCCGCTGCGTGATACACCACAGGTTATGGAAGCTTATGCTCCAGCATTTAATCCTGACTTTATTGGTTTAACTGTAAATAAACAACATCAGCAAGAGCTTAATAACGTTATTAATCAGTATAAAATTGCTGTACATAAAGTAGCAGGCAGTAGTTCCGGTGAATATTTAATGGATCACAGCACAGGAACATATTTAATTGATAAACAAGGCCGTACCGTAGTTTATGAACCACACAGCCAGACAGCGGCACAATTGGCTCATGACATAAAACAATTACTGGATTAAAATTATTTAATTATTATTTTTATAATTTCTGCAAACTTATTTTTCTGCAAAAATAATTTATTGTTTAATAAGTTTGCTTTTATGTATATTATTCAACACTGACAAAAAAATGACTGTACAATTAACCATAGCGTTATCTAAAGGTCGAATTTATGAAGAAACCCTGCCATTACTCGCTGCGGCAGGAATTAATGCTATTGAAGACCCGGAAGAGTCACGTAAACTGATTATTAATACTAATCATGACAATATCCGTTTAATCATTGTTCGGGCAACAGATGTGCCTACATATGTGCAATACGGAGCAGCTGATTTTGGAATCGCAGGAAAAGATGTTTTAATTGAACATGATGGCGACGGATTATATCAACCTTTGGACTTGAATATTGCCCGTTGCAGAATGATGGTAGCCGTACGCAAAGGGTTTGACTACGCAGCAGCTTCACAACCCGGCTGCCGTTTACGCGTAGCCAGTAAATACCCTAATATTGCGGCTGAACATTTTGCCGGCAAAGGCGTACACATTGATTTAATTAAATTATATGGTTCAATGGAGCTGGCACCTCTGGTAGGGCTGGCTGATGCAATTGTTGATTTGGTTTCGACGGGTAATACGTTAAAGGCAAATAACCTGGAGGCTGTAGAGCATGTTGTAGATATTTCCAGCCGGCTGGTCGTAAATAAGGCAGCCTTAAAGCTGAAATATGCAGCTATACAACCAATTATTAATGTATTTACTAGTGCACGAAATCACGAAATTTAAATTTTTTATTAACAGGAATTCTATAAATGACTACGGAAAATTCGGCCAAACTGGCAGTACTTATTGATGCTGATAATGCTTCAGCCAGTATTGTTGAATCTTTACTGGAAGAGATTGCCAAATACGGTATTGCCAGCGTTAAACGCATTTATGGCGACTGGAGCAGCGGCCTGTCCAAATGGAAAGATGCACTGTTACCACACGCTATTACCCCTGTACAGCAATTTGCCTATACTAAGGGAAAAAATGCCACTGATATGGCTATGGTAATTGATGCCATGGATTTATTATACAGTAATACTTTTGACGGCTTCTGTATTGTATCCAGTGACAGTGATTTTACCCGTCTGGCTTCCCGTATTCGTGAAAATGGTCTGACTGTTTATGGTTTCGGGCAGAAAAAAACGCCCGAATCTTTCCGTAAAGCATGTGATAAATTTATTTATACTGAGAATTTACTTAGCCATACCACAGTAGATATCGGTGAAGATAAAGCCCAGACACCGATTTTCCGCAATAAACGCAAAACTCCGGCTGAGCTGAAACAGGATACTGCACTGATGAATCTGTTCCGCAATGCAGTGAAGGAGCATGCAGATGATGATGGCTGGACATCACTGGGTGTTATCGGTCAGTATATCAACAAGGTAAATTCCGATTTCGATGCACGTAATTATGGTTATACCAAACTCTCTTATCTGATCAGTGCCATCGATATTTTTGAAACTCAGATGCACGGCAATCATTTATGGCTGCGTCTGAAAAAACGCAATAGTAGCCTTGCGCCTAAAACAGAAAGCAAACCTTACACATCGGTTAGTGAGCCGACAGCTTTCCAGCAGAATAATGATGCACCCCTGGTTATTACCATTCCGGCAGTCAGCACAGCCATGCCGGCAGAAAAAGTAAGTGTAACCATAGAGCCGGAAGAAAAAAGCAAGGCTAAAGAACCGGTGCTGGTACAGATTGAAACCAGAGCTCCGGAATTCACCAGTTATGAAAAGGGCCGGGAAGATCAGACTAAACGCGGCCGTGGCCGTCCTCGCAAAACAGTATTCGAAACGACGGTAACTCCTGCGGAAAGTAGCCGTGGTCGTGGTCGTCCGGCAAAATCCGGTTTCAATAACCGCTCATCCAAATCCGGTCGTTCTTCTGGTGAAACATCCAGCCAGCACCACTGGAACCGTCTGGTGCCGATGGTACAAAAGGCCATTGAAAGAACCTGTGATATTGAAGGCTGGGCGACAGTGAGCTCAGTTGCTCGCGAGCTGGTAACCAGCGATGGCGGCTTTAATGCTAAAGACTATGGTTTTGACAATGCCAATAATGCTATCTCGGCAATTAGCAGTGAGTGGGTAGACAGCCGTAAGGCCGGCCGTGGCTTACGGGTACGGGTAGTAAAACCTTATGATATTGAAGTAGATGGTAATACTATTCCGGCTCATGAACTGGCCGCTAAATCAAAAACACCGGTTATCGATGAAGATGACGATAATTTCGGCAACAATTTTTAATTAATGATATCAGGATCGGGCAGCTCAGGCTGCCCGATATACATAGGCATGAAATATATTTCCACGCTGGATGCTGATTTTAAAGCCCAGCTAACTGCATTACAGGCATTCGAAACTGCACAGGATCCGCAAGTGGATGTAGCTGTAGCCGCTATTTGTACAGATGTGCAGCAACGCGGTGATGCAGCTGTAATTGAATATACTAATCGTTTTGATCACACACAGGCTCAGTCTATGGCTGATCTGACATTAAGTCAGACAGATCTGGCTGCAGCATTTGCCCGTCTGCCGGCAGATGTGCAGACAGCTTTACAAACTGCTGCTAAACGGATTGAAAGCTATCATCAGCACCAGAAACAGCAATCATGGCAATATGAAGATGAAAATGGTACTTTACTGGGGCAGCAAATTACTGCTCTGGACAGAGTAGGTATTTATGTACCTGGCGGTAAAGCGGCTTATCCAAGCTCAGTGATGATGAATGCTATGCCGGCACATGTAGCCGGTGTCGCTGAAATTGTGATGGTTGTGCCGATGCCATATGGAGAGAGAAATGATATTGTTCTGGCAGCAGCTTATGTAGCCGGAGTAACTCAAGTCTTTACTATAGGTGGCGCTCAGGCCATAGCAGCTTTAGCTTATGGAACACAAAGTATTGCTCAGGTTGATAAAATTACCGGACCCGGCAATGCTTATGTTGCTGCAGCCAAAAGGCGGGTATTTGGTGTTGTTGGTATTGATATGGTTGCCGGCCCCAGTGAGATTCTGGTGATTGCTGATGGTACTACTCCGGCCAAATGGGTGGCTATGGATCTATTCAGTCAGGCAGAGCATGATGAAATTGCACAGGCTATACTGATTACAACCAATGCAGATTATGCTCAGGAAGTAGAAGCTCAGATGAAGGAGTTACTGGCACAGATGCCACGCAAGGATATCATTGAAGCTTCACTGACTAATCGCGGAGCCATTATTCAGGCTCAGAATCTGGATGAAGCATGTGATATTGCCAATTATCTGGCCCCTGAGCATCTGGAGCTTTCTGTAGCTGAACCACAAAAATGGGCACCGAAAATCCGGCATGCCGGTGCTATTTTTATGGGGCAATATACCAGTGAGAGTCTGGGAGATTATTGTGCCGGCCCTAATCACGTATTACCAACCAGCCGTACTGCTCGGTTTGCTTCCCCGCTGGGTGTATACGATTTTCAAAAACGCAGCAGTCTGATTCAGGTTTCTGCTGAGGGTGCCCGACAGTTAGGACAAATTGCCAGCATTCTGGCACATGGTGAAGGCCTGACTGCACACGCAAGGTCTGCTGAACTGCGTATGGAATAAAGATTTTATTCACACGTGCCAATGCTTCAATAGCATTGGCATTTTTATTTATGTTGTGTGACTAACTATTTCATGCAGATTTTAATCTATTTCTGGAATCTGTGTTTAAGCTGAACCCAGATGATTGAAAATACAAACTCTAATAATAATACGATAATAATTTAAATCAAATATCATAAAAATAAGCAATTTTCTAATAAAAAACCTAAAAATATTTTGTATTTTTATATGCTGAATGTTTTCAGACTACAATACTAAACGTAAATTTAAACAATTATTTGTAAGTGTCATTTTTCTCTTTTGACACACTCTGGTAAGCTGGGCTTATACTGAATTATGAATACACTGCTATTCCAATTTTATAGTAAGGAGTTAATAATGCAGATTAAAAGACTGGATCATCTGGTATTAACTGTTAAAGATATTCAAGCCTCCTGCGCTTTTTATGCTGATGTACTTGGCATGCAGGTAAGTACATTTGCAGATAATCGTACTGCTTTGCATTTTGGTCAGATGAAGATTAATTTACATCAGCAAGGACATGAATTTGAACCTAAAGCGAAACACCCTACTCCCGGTTCTGCTGACTTGTGCTTTATTGTAGAGCAGACTCTGGATGAAGTAATGGCTGTTTTACATCAGCATAATATTCCATTAGAACTAGAGCCAACTTCTCGTACCGGAGCTTGTGGAAAAATTACTTCGATTTATATTCGTGATCCGGATAATAATCTGATTGAATTATCGAATTATTCAAATCAATAAATTTACCCGGATAATTTATTACTAACAAAAACATTCGAACATGATAACTAAATACCTAATGATTATTTATTGCTTAAAATAAATAAGTTAATCATAATAAATAAATTTAAATAATATCTAAACATATATTTTCCAAATTTTATTATATTAATTCATATAAAATTTTTATAAAATATTTTATATATGGTATTGCAATTGTAAAATCTATTCATATATTATTATTGCATCAATTCGATGTTTATTTCTATATTTGGAGATTTTATATGCAAAAAAAACCTTTAGGAACGACTTGTAAGACGGGTGAAAAATGTCCTGAAAGTGGTGTTTGGAAAGTCCAAGAAGAACCATCAACAACCGCTCCTATTGCCGTAGGTAATACATTTCCACCCTATCGTGGCAAAGCTGTTACTTGGGTATTAATTATGTACGCTTAGTATAAAAAAGCCTAAATCTTTAGATTTAGGCTTTTTTATACTGTTTAATAATTATTCAATAATATGTTCAATTACTTAGTTTATATGTTTATAGTTAAAAATTTTACTAAATACTAACAATCCACTATAACAACTGTTAAATACCTTGAGCAAAAGCTGAATTAAACTAACTACAATTTTTGAAATTTATTTACTCTAATCAAACAAATCAAAATGTAATAACTAACGTGCAATGCGATTGTCTACTTAATAATATATTCTACCTAGAATAAGCTCAATTTCTAAATACAAAGCAATCTTAAATTATTATAATATCCAAGAAATTATAATTCTATTCGTTAAAAGTTATTTGCATTAATCTGACTGAGCGGGCTAAGCTGTCTGTGATTATATTTTTTGAGCTATGCCATAATATATCTTGCATTTTTACAATAATATTTAAAAGTCAGTTTATTGAATTACTTTAAGATAAGGGGAAAGAATTTCACTGCTTTCCCCTGTTAATCATTATATTCAGATTCGTTCTGCCAGCTCCTGAGCCTTGCCTACATATAATGCAGGAGTAAGCGCCAGTAACTGTGCTTTTGCCGTGTCTGGAATAGCCAGCTGATTTATAAATGTCTGCAAACTTTCAGGGGTAATTCCATGCTTACCACGGGTAAGTTCTTTAAGCTGCTCATACGGGTTGGCTATCCCATAGCGGCGCATTACTGTCTGAATCGGCTCAGCCAGCAGCTCCCATGTTGCATCCAGATCTGCGGCAAATGCAGCAGAATTGATTTCCAGCTTATTCAGACCACGCAAATGCGCTGTCAGTCCCAATATAGTGTAACCGAAGCCCGTCCCCATATTACGCAATACAGTACTATCAGTTAAATCGCGCTGCCAGCGGGATACCGGCAGTTTTTCAGCAAGGAATCCCAGCACAGCATTGGCCATACCCAGATTACCTTCTGAATTTTCAAAATCAATCGGATTGACTTTATGTGGCATGGTAGAAGAACCAACTTCTCCGGCTTTAACTTTTTGTCTGAAATAACCAATAGAGATATAACCCCAGATATCACGGTTAAAATCGATCAGAATGGTGTTTATACGGCTAATCGTCTGGAAAAATTCTGCCATATAATCATGTGGTTCAATCTGAATAGTATAGGGGTTAAAGGTCAGCCCCAGATTATATTCGACAAAACGGCGGCAATGTCCTTCCCAGTCTATATCGGGATAGGCAACCAGATGCGCGTTGTAATTACCTACAGCACCATTGATTTTACCCAGAAACTGCTGTTGCCGAACTGATTCCATTTGTCTTTGCAGACGAGCCACGACATTGGCGATTTCTTTACCCAGTGTACTGGGAGTAGCCGGCTGCCCATGGGTACGGCACATCATAGGCAAAGCAGCATGAGTATGCGCCAGATTGCGCAATACAGTTATTAGTTCATTAAGCTTAGGCAGCAGTACTTCATCACGAGCCTGTTTCAGCATCAGAGCATGTGAAAGATTATTGATATCCTCACTGGTACAGGAAAAATGAATGAATTCACTGACTGCCATAACTTCAGGTACATTGGCAAAACGCTGTTTCAGCCAGTATTCAATAGCTTTCACATCATGATTGGTTGTGGCTTCTATAGCTTTAACTGCTTCGGCATCTGCTATTGAAAATTCAGCAATAACACGATCAATTTCTGCAATGGTGGCCGGACTGAATGGCGGAACTTCACTGATTCCAGCTTCGGCTGCCAGTGCTTTCAGCCAGCCAAGCTCAACCTGTACGCGAGCATGCATCAGACCATATTCAGAAAAAATCGGGCGCAAATCAGCCACAGACGATGCATAGCGCCCATCCAGCGGAGACAGCGCATATAACGGATTTATCATGTTTCTTCTACTTCCAGAGTTATCAAAAGACAATTTTCAGTTAATCCAAAGTTTCGGTATTAACCGGTTCATCAGTAAAAAACTGTAGTGCCTGCTTTCCCGGTTTCGGATGATTCAGTATCTGACGCAAATCATGCAAACGGTGCACAATAGTCTGAGTAACAGCATTGGCTTGCTGCAACGCAGACTCATCACAGTCAGAATGAGTCTGTCCGAACAGCATCGAATCCAGCAGTTTACATACATACATACTGTCATGACCATAAAAATTGACACCGATGTCGGTCATGCCGGCTTTATCAAAAAGGGTAGCGACCATGCAGCTTTCTATTGTCGCCAGACCAAGTGCACCATCTTCCCCGCCCAGCTGCCGAAACAGCGAGTCAGCCGGAAAACCACCACAGGCAAGAAAATAGGCACGGTTAAAAACAGTATTGGTAGCGGTAATCATTTCAAATGTGCGCCAGGCCAGATTAAACTGTTCATGCTTACAGTATTTTTCCGGAATATTGTATCCGGTTACCGGCAGGCGCAATAAACCGCTGTTCGGGCGAAAGTGAAATACAGCACATGCTGCCTGTAAGGCATAAGGCTGATAGGCGTCATCGGCATCCAGAAAAGCAATGTGACTGCTGACAGACAGTAATGCTCCCCAGTTGCGCGCCAGCGCAGGTCCGCGGTTAGAAGCCAGATATTCTGCACGAATTTTTTGCGGATAACGCTGTTGCCACTGTTGGATAAAGGTGACGGTATTATCGGTGGAAGCATCATCAACCAGCCACAGACAACCGAGCTCCGGCTGCACCAGCACACTTTCTACAGCCCGTCCCAGTGTATTTTCTGCGTTGTAGCAGGGAATAATGACATCAATACAATTCATGCTGCTACACACCTTAAAAAACCAAGGCTGTCTGAATGCATCAGACAGCCGCGTGACTTTTACTTAAACACCCTGTTTCAGACTGGCTTCAATAAAACCATCAAGGTCGCCATCCATAACTGCCTTGATATTGCCGACTTCATAGCCGGTACGCAAATCTTTAATGCGCGATGAATCGAATACATAAGAGCGTATCTGATGCCCCCAGCCCACATCATCTTTACTGGCTTCCAGATTCTGCTTTTCTTCATTACGCCGGCGCATTTCCAGCTCAAACAATTTTGCCTTAAGCATATTCATTGCTTCTTCGCGGTTACGGTGCTGAGAACGGTCATTCTGGCACTGCACCACAATACCGGTCGGTTCATGGGTAATACGTACAGCTGAGTCAGTTTTATTAATGTGCTGACCACCTGCTCCAGAAGCACGATAGGTATCAATACGCAAATCAGCCGGATTGATTTCAATTTCAAAGCTGTCATCGACTTCAGGATAGACAAATACCGATGCAAATGAAGTATGCCGTTTGTTATTTGAATCAAAAGGTGAATACCGTACCAGACGGTGAATACCGGTTTCAGTACGCAGCAATCCGTAGGCGTACTCTCCGTCCAGTTTAATGGTAGCACGATTCACACCGGCAATTTCGCCTTCATCTTCTTCAAGTATTTCTACTTTAAAGCCTTTGCGTTCACCATAACGCACGTACATGCGCAACAGCATCCCAGCCCAGTCTTCCGCCTCTGTACCGCCGGCACCGGCAACAATATCTATGAAGCAGTTATTGACATCGGCAGGCTGATTAAACATACGTTTAAATTCCAGCTGTGCCAGTTCATCCTGTAAAGCGGTAATATCTGCCTGAACGGCTTCAAAACCGTCTGTATCATTTTCCTCCACAGCCATCTGCAGCAGCATCCGGTTATCTTCGATACCGCTGTGCAGATGATCCAGTGTGAGTACGATGCCCTCCAGCACTTTGCGTTCTTTACCGACTTCCTGAGCTTTTTTCGGATCGTTCCACAACTCAGGATCTTCTGACAGACCAATTACTTCTTCGAGGCGGTCTTTTTTGCCAGCGTAGTCAAAGATACCTCCGTAAATCGTGACTACGGGATGCCATATCATCCAGAATATTATTTAATTGATTAATCTGCTCCGCTTCCATGATGTTCTCTTAGCCATGTATTTGAAAATAGGCGCGTATTATAACAGAAGCCGGTGTGTCAATCAGGCCGCTTTTAAGCGGCCTGATGATAAAGAATAAATTGTAATCAGATGTTGATTGATAATTCTTTTTACCCGTTTACGGTACGTGGTGCCAAAGCAGTTAGTTTGTATAATAAATAGCGCAGTACGATGCCATAAGTAGGCAGGAAAAACAGAGCGGCAACGCTGATTTTGAACGCATAATCGGTCAGGGAAATCTGTAACCAGTTCTCGGCCATAAATGCATCCGGCGAATGGTAAAACGCAACAGCAAAAAACAGCAATGTATCTACAGCACTGCCTAAAACAGCAGAAGCACTGGGAGCAGGCCACCAGCGCCGGCACTGCCGCAGCCGGTTAAATACCAGAATATCCATCAGTTGACCGACCACATAGGCTGTAAAACTGGCCAGGGCAATGCGGGCAACAAATAAATCAAAATGGCTTAATGCCGCCCAGCCCATCCAGTGCCCGTCCTGAAACAGGACAGAAATGGCATAAGAAAACAGTAATGATGGCAGCATTACCCAGAAAATGATTCGGCGCGCCAGACCTGAACCAAAAATTCTTACCGTTAAATCAGTGGTAAGAAAAATAAACGGAAAGGTAAAAGCACCCCAGGTATTGTGTAATCCAAATAAAGTAAAGGGAAACTGTACCAGATAATTACTGGCTACGATTACCAGCATGTGCCAGAACGTCAGCCAGCGCAATGCCTTATAGCGTTGCGCATCAGAAAATTCATACATATTTATTCCTATCAGTTGTATCGGTAACTGCGCCAGGCAGTAAAACTGCCCGGATGATGTAAACCGGCAGCCTGAGATACTTGTGTCATTTTAAGAAGACTTATTTCACCTGAAACTGAAGTAATCGCTGTGCAGCCATATCGCTATAACGTGTATCAGGCTCACCATAATTGGCATACGGATGGATGGCGATACCGCCACGCGGTGTAAATTCACCATATACCTCAATGTATTTGGGCTGCATCAGGGCAATCAGGTCTTTCATGATGATATTGACACAATCTTCATGAAAATCACCATGATTGCGGAAACTGAACAGATACAGTTTTAATGATTTGCTTTCTACCATACGCAAACGCGGTAAATAATTGATATAAATGGTAGCAAAGTCCGGCTGGCCGGTTTTCGGGCACAGACTGGTGAATTCAGGACAGATAAATTTAACGAAATAATCGTTATCAGGGTGTTGATTGTCGAAGGCTTCCAGCAGCTCCGGGGCATAATCACTACGGTATTCCGTATGCTGATTACCCAGCAGGCTCACCGTGCCCAGATTATTTTGCGCACGCATATATTTGATTTCCTAGTTTTTTTATGTGGGAGGTTTACGAACCACAGGGTGGGCGATTGTACCTGAAATTTGTCTGAAATCAAAACTATATCAGTAAAATCCTCTCTATTCCGTAAAGACAATATAATGGTTATTATTAGTATATTATTCCGAGAATTTATAAAAAATCATCATAAAAAATAATTAAATGTTATTTAAATCCGAATTTAAGCAAGAATATATCTTTGCCAAAGTTTTGTCCTTGCTTTTTAAGCATATTCATTATAGCCTGATGGATAAATCACGAAAAATTTAAAATAATAGAGTCAGACAGGAATTACTATGAATCAGGTAGCATCCCGCCCAATTGATGATGTCAGAATTAAAGAAATTAAGGAACTGTTGCCACCCATTGCTCATTTATACGAATTGCCCATTACAGAGCAGGCCTCTGAGGTAGTACACAATACACGCCATGCTATTGCGGATCTGGTACATGGCAAGGATAAACGTCTACTGGTGATTATCGGTCCGTGTTCTATCCATGATCCGGCAGCTGCTATTGAATACGCTAAGCGTCTGAATGTATTACGTGAAAAATATGCACAAGAATTATTGATTGTTATGCGGGTTTACTTTGAAAAACCGCGTACTACGGTAGGCTGGAAAGGATTTATTAACGATCCGCATATTGATGGTTCCTATGATATTAACTATGGTTTGCGTCTGGCACGTAAACTGCTGCTGGAATTAAACAATATGGGGATGCCGGCAGCCACCGAATTTCTGGACATGATTACTCCGCAGTATTTTGCCGACCTGATTTCATGGGGAGCAATCGGTGCCCGTACAACCGAAAGTCAGGTACACCGCGAGCTGGCCTCAGGTTTAAGCTGTCCGGTAGGTTTCAAAAATGGTACTGACGGCAATCTGAAAATTGCTATTGATGCCATTGGTGCTTCCAGCCATCCGCATCATTTTCTTTCAGTAACCAAGGCTGGCCATTCGGCCATTGTACGCACCAGCGGTAATCCTGACTGCCACATCATTCTGCGTGGTGGTAAAGAACCTAATTACAGCCATGAATATGTACAGGCAGCGGTAAATGAACTGAACAAAAATCAGGTTACTCCTAATCTGATGATCGATTGCAGCCATGCCAACAGCCGCAAGGATTACCGCCGGCAAATGGAAGTAGCACAGGATATTGCCGCACAGATTCAGGCAGGTGAACAGCACATTATGGGTGTAATGGTAGAAAGTAATTTGATGGCCGGACGACAGGATAACCCGGAAAATTACGGTCAGAGTATTACCGATGCCTGTATTGGCTGGGAAGAAACAGAAACTATGCTTGCCTTACTGGCACAGGCTGCACAGGCACGTCAGCAAAAGTAAACAGTATCGACACTAATATATGATACCTTAAAATTATCCCCGCTATTTGCGGGGATAATTTTTACCGTACTGATTTAAAGCTAAGTAAATGCTGACGTGTAGCCAGCCATGCGCCCAGCATACCCAATCCGCAGACCATTAGCAAAATAGCCAGCACTTCCCATAGGTTGAAAAAACGCCAGACAACATGCACACCATATGGCTGTAAAATCGCACTGAGTAAAGGCTGAGTCTGATAGTTAAGCCAATAACACAAACCAATGCTGATTGCCGCAGCCAGCAGACTCTGCCAGATAGCCAGATACAGGAACGGCCGGCGGATAAATGATGCCGGAGCGCCCAGCAGTTTGGTAATTTCGATTTCTTCCCGATGACTGAGAATCTGTAACCGGATAGTATTGTAAGCAACCAGGGCGAAAGCCAGCCCCAGTGTAATAGCCAGAAACCACAACAATTTATGGACAAACTGATTAATCTGATACAGCGTCTGCATCCACTCAGCGTCCATTTTCACGCTTTCAACCATGGGTAATTGTTCAAACTGAGTCTGTAATGCAGCCAGCTCGTCCGGCGAATCTGCCTGTGGCGTAACCGTAAATGCATCCGGCAGAGGGTTACTGTCAAGCATTGAAACCAAATCCTGATTACCCATGCTGCGCTGCAACTCTTCCAGCCCTTGCTGTTTACTCACAAATACTACTTTTTGAAGTTGTTTATTGGCCTTTAAGGCTTCTTCAACGGTGTGATTATCACTGGCAGTGGCATTAATCTGCATATAAAGTGTCATGGTAGGCACTTCATTCATCTGTCCCAGTACCTGCTGACCGCTCTGTACTCCTAGATACAGAGCCAGCGGTAAAGTCATGGCAATGGCCAGCATGCATAAAATCAGCAGGGTAGCCACTGGCTGACGCAATAGCTGGCGTAAGGCCTTACCTGCCGCTTCTTTATGCAGTGAAATAAACTGGTTCATGCGTATAACCTGCCTTCCTGCAAACGGATAATACGATGCCCGTAGTCTGCCATTAGTGTTTCATCATGTGCTGCTACCATAACTGTCGTACCGGCCTCATGAAATGTTTTAAACAGCTCCATAATATCCAGTGCATAGGCTCTGTCCAGATTGGCAGACGGTTCATCTGCAATCAGCAGTCCCGGCTGATGTACCACAGCCCGCGCAATACACAACCGCTGCTGCTCTCCGCCGGACAAAGTAATCGGATCGGCCAGTTCGCGCCCGCTCAGACCAACTTTTTCAATCGCTATCCGCGCCCTCCGTTCAGCCTGTTTACGTTCATAACCGGTGATACGCAGAGGTAACATCACATTTTGCAACACATTGCGGTCAAATAATAATTTATGATCCTGAAAAACGATACCGATATGCTGACGCAAATAACCGAGCTGGTTATCATTTAGCCGCCCCAAATCCTGATTATTCAGCCAGACCTTGCCCTTAGTAGGTTTAACAATACCGCTTATCAGTTTAAGAATTGTTGACTTACCTGCACCGGAATGGCCTGCAATAAAAATCATTTCACCTTTGTTGATAGAAAAACTTAAGTTTTTCAGCGCAGTAAAACCGCCCGGATACGTTTTCGAAACCTGTTCAAAACGAATCATCTTTATATGTCCGTTTGTTATATAAGTATTGTTCGATTATACCGCAGCATACGCTCAAAGAAAGCCTGCACCTATCCAGTATCGCAAGTTCGCGGTATGCTTATACCTGTCCGTAAATAAGGAAACTGCAATGCAACCGATTACCATGTATACCACCGGGGTATGCCCTTATTGCCAGATGGCCAAAGCATTACTCAAACAAAAAGGTGTAACCGATATCAATGAGATCCGGATTGATACGGATGCGCAAATCCGAGAGCAGATGATGCAGCGTACCGGCCGCCGGACTGTTCCGCAGATTTATATCGGTGAGGTACATGTCGGCGGCTTTGATGATTTGAATGCTTTGAATCAAGCAGGTAAACTAGACGCTCTGCTCGCAGGTTAAGCACGTACTATCTTTTTTCACTTTTCATCCGGTACAACCAGATGAAATCCGCAATATTAATTTTATTCCCTTGTTGAAAGAAAAGCATGAGCAAAAAAGAAAAAACACCAGAACAAACCTCACAACAACCGGTATTCAGTATTGAAAAAATTTATCTGAAAGATTTATCACTGGAAGTACCGCATGCGCCACAGATCTTTCTGGAAAGCGGAGAACCTCAAATTGAAATGCGTGTTACTTCTGCTTCTGAAAAACTGGAAGATGAATTTTATAATGTAACAGTAACTGTTACTGTTACTGCAAAAATGACTGAAGAACGTGTATTGTTTCTGAATGAAGTGGCACAAAGCGGTATCTTCCGCATTGCCAACATCCCGGATGAGGATGTAGAACTGCTGCTGGCTGTAGCTGCTCCGAATATTCTGTTCCCTTATGCACGTGAAACTGTATCTAATACCATTACACGTTCCGGCTTCCCACCGGTAATGCTGGCTCCGATCAATTTCGAAGCTATGTATCAGGCTGAACAGGCTAACGCCGGCAATGCCTGATATAGAATTATAGACAAAAAGCTGCTTTATCCCGATGCAATATATACTTGCGGATAAAGCAGCTTTTTTATATCTGTTACGATGCAGCTACAGCATCACCGGTAACGACTTTGAAATACTCCGGCAGCCAGTATACCTACTACACATAAAGGCAGAATATAATACATTGCACCAATCGGACTAAAACGACTTAACCACTGCACCAGAGGTAAGGTTAAACCGCCGACAATAGCGTAAGCCACATTGTAGGAAAAAGAAATCCCTGTAAACCGTATAGCCGGCGGAAACATTCGTATCATGGCAGCTGAAACAATACCGGCCACACCAGCCGCCAGCCCCAGCAATAAATACAGAACAAAAATCAGGCTATCACTGTATTTGCCCAATGCCGGATAAAATAACGCTGTCATTACACCTGTAAACACAATTCCGCCTATTAGTACCCGTCCGGTACCCAGCCGATCAGCTAGCAAACCATAAATCACACAGCCAAGCATTTGCATCACAATAGCCATACTCTGCATTTCAAATGCCTGCGTACTGGAAAATCCGAAACTGCCGGTTAATAACTGCGGCATAGCCAGCAAAATCACCACAATACAGCCAGTCAGAAACCAGGTAAGCAGCATGCCGACAGATACAGCAGTTTTATGTTTAGAAACCAGAACTTTAACCGGCATTTCCGTTACCAGCTCTTTGCGTTGCTGCATTGCTTTGAAAACCGGCGTTTCATGCAGATAGCTGCGTAAATACAGAGTCAGCAGCCCAAACAGCCCGCCAATAATAAAAGGTATGCGCCATGCTCCGTTCAGAATAGCTTCACTACTGAAAAGTTTTGCCATACCCAGCGCAATCAGAGAGCCCAGTAATATTCCCAGCGACAACCCGCCTGTGAGAAAACCATTTGCCATACCAATACGTTTTTCAGGTACATGTTCAGACACAAAAGTCCAGGCTGCTGGAATTTCTCCGCCAATAGCCACACCCTGTATCATGCGTAATACTAATAGCAGTATAGGAGCTGCATAGCCGATATTAGCAAAAGTAGGCATCAGCCCCAGACACAACGTAGGTAAAGCCATCATCATAATAGACAACGCAAACAAACGTTTGCGTCCGAATAAATCACCAAAATGCGCCATCACAATACCGCCCAGCGGACGAAACAGATAACCGGCAGCAAAAATTCCGTAAGTATTCAGCAGCGCCCAGAATGGATTTAAACCTGCCGGAAAAAACAGTTCAGACAGCACTTTGGCATAAAAAACATAGATAACAAAATCATAAAATTCCAGTGCCCCGCCAAAGGATGACAGCATCAGCGTACGCACATCTTCCCGTGTTAACAGCTTTTGTTCAGCTGCAACATCTGCATTCCGGCTCTTCATGTAACTTTCTCAATTAAACAGATAAAAAAATTAAAAGCGGTTTATAACAGCCTAAGCCAACTTTTTCAAATTCACAGCCCTTACTACTTCCATTCCATCTGATTATCAGACTGCTATCTTGCTTTTGGTTATAAAGAAACAAAAAAACAGTATTTCCGTACCCGCACCAGCATTGCTACATTAAAACATCGTCTAAAACCTATTTTCCGGCATGAATATATTCTGGCGCTACGGTCTGCTGGCAGCAATAATTGCAGGTCTGACATCTTGCGATAACAACTCCGGCAGCAGAGCAACTCTGCTGAACGCTTCTTACGATGCTACACGTGAATTGTATCAGCACTACAATACTGATTTTGAAAACTACTGGTATCAGCAAACCGGTCAGAAAGTGCACATCCGCCAGTCCAACGGAGGTTCTGGCAAACAAGCCATTGCCGTGCAAAATGGTCTTAAAGCCGATGTGGTGACACTGGCGCTGGCCGGAGACATCAATGCTCTGAACCGTGGCAAAAAAACATTACTGCAACCGGACTGGCAGCAGCGTTTACCCCATAACAGTACCCCCTATACCTCTACCATTGTTTTTCTGGTGCGTAAGGGCAATCCCAAACATATCCGTGACTGGGGAGATCTGATTCATAACAATGTTCAGATTATCACACCTAATCCTAAAACATCCGGTGGTGCACGCTGGAATTTTCTCGCTGCATGGGCTTGGGCGAAGCATCAGCCAAACGGTAGTGATGCCAGTGCTCAGGCATATCTGCAAGCGTTACTCCGGCATGTACCCATGATGGATACCGGAGCACGTGCCGCTACCATCTCCTTTACCCACCGACAGCTCGGCGATGTATTACTGGCATGGGAAAATGAAGCCAGACTGGCACTTAAACAGTCTCCTGACGAATTTGAAATCGTCACACCGTCACTTTCAATTTTATGTGAACCACCGGTAGCCGTTGTTGACGGTAATGTTCTTACCCCGGATAAACGCCGGCTGGCCACTGCCTATCTGCAATATTTGTATAGCGACAGTGCCCAGCGTCTGATAGCACAAAGTTATTTCAGACCGGTAAATCAAAAAATCATGGCAGAATACCGGCACCAGTTTCCCAGCCTGCAACTGGTGACCATTGATAAAGAATTTGGTGGCTGGAAAGAAGCTCAACAACGCTTTTTCAGCGATGGCGGTATATTTGATCAGATTTATGCCAATCAGCAGCCGTAATCTGACACCATAGATATAAAATAGTCCGGACCTGTTATCAAGTATCCGGACTATTTACTTAAATCACAGAAATTTCTCTTTTCTGATTAATCATTTACACTGAAACTTTATCTGCATCCCAGAAATCTACTGCGGCATCTACCACTGGTTTAACAATACCGGTACGAATAGCAAAATCACCAAAATCCTCAGCATTATTACGCTCCTGTGCCCAGCGCGCAATCCAATCCTGCAAGATAGCCAGCACTTCATCAACTGTAATATTCTCGCTGAACAAACGCGGAATACGCGTGCCAGCCCGGTTACCGCCAACGTACAGATTATAACGGCCGACTGCTTTACCTATCAGCCCGATTTCAGCCAGTAACGCACGACCGCAGTTATTCGGACAACCGGTTACCCGCAGAATAATATGCTCCTTAGACAAACCATATTGCGCCATAAGCGCATCGACCTGATCAATGAAACCGGATAAAAACCGTTCAGATTCAGCCATCGCCAGCGGACAGGTTGGAAAAGCCACACAGGCCATACTGTTTTTACGCTGTTCCGTGATTTCATCGTCAATGAGTTTATATTTACGGGCAATCCGTTCAATTTCATCCTTATCTTCAGCATGCACACCGGCAATAATCACATTCTGATTGGCTGTCAGGCGGAAATCACCTTTATGAATTCTGGCTAATTCACGCATACCGGTTTTCAGCGGCCGGTCAGGATAGTCAAGTAAACGGCCGTTTTCAATAAATAAGGTCAGATGCCAGCGTTCGTCTTCCCCTTGTACCCAGCCAATGCGATCACCGCGTTCAGTGAGTTCATAAGGGCGGCTGGCAGCAAATTTAAAACCCTGCCGGCGCTCAACCTCCTCTTTAAATACTTCTGCGCCTACACGCTGCAAAGTGTAACGTGTACGTGCATTTTTGCGATCACTGCGATTACCCCAGTCGCGCTGGGTAGTAACCACAGCCTCAGCACACCGCACTGCCTGCTCTACCGGAATAAAACCAAAATCCTTAGCAGTATTCGGGAACGTACGCTGATTACCATGATCAATAGACAGCCCGCCGCCTACCAGTACATTAAAACCAACAAGATGACCGCCCTCACCAATAGCGACAAAATTCAAATCATTAGCATGTAAATCCACATCATTCAGTGGGGGAATAACCAGTGCAGTTTTAAATTTACGTGGCAAATAAGTCTTACCGTTGATCGGTTCGACCACATCATTACTCACACCATCTGACAATGGTGCAGCCGGTTCTGAACTAAGCACCTTTTCACCATCCAGCCAGATATCAGCATAAGCATGTGTTCGCGGCAGTAAATGCTCAGAAATCTTACACGCCCACTCATAGGCTTCACGATGCAAACTGCTTTCAATCGGGTTACTGGTGCACAGCACATTACGATTAATATCACCGGCGGTAGCGATTGAATCCAGACCGAGCTGATGCAGCCACTGATGCATCGGTTTAATATCCGGTTTCAGCACGCCATGAAACTGAAAGGTCTGGCGTGTAGTCAGACGAATACTGCCATAAAGTGTATGTGCAGTAGCAAATTCATCGATTCCCAGCCATTGTTTCGGGGTAATAATTCCGCCGGGCAGACGGCAACGCATCATTACATTTTTCAACGGTTCCAGTCTGGCTGCCTGTCGCTGAGCACGGACATCACGGTCATCCTGCTCATACATACCATGAAAACGAATCAGCTGAAAATCATCACCATTAAACCCGCCGGTAATCCCGTCATGTAAATCGGCAGCAATATGCCCGTATAAATAATTACTTTCACCTTTCAGCCGTTCATTATCGGCCAATGGTGCATCTGGCATTCTGGCTCGCGGGTCATTATTCATTTACAGTATTCCTTAATATGGCATCTTGTTATAATTCATTCAAACCATTGTATAATTAATCGGCTTTCAGCCAAAAGAATACCGAGTTGTAATTAAAGAGATTTTAGTTATAACACCTCTGACAGCCGGCGCTCTCCGGCTGTATCTGACTATGCAGGAAATACCTATGCAACGAGGCATTTATCAGCACTATAAAGGCAGGCTTTATCAGGTTACCGGTACAGCACGCCACAGTGAAACCGAAGAAGAACTGGTTATTTACCAGTGCCTGTACGGTGATTATTCAACCTGGGTGCGTCCCAAAAGTATGTTTAATGAAACCATAAGTGTTAACGGACAACTACTGCCGAGATTTGCTTTAATACAGCCTCTTTAACCACTAAAACAAAAAAGCACTAACTATCCGTTAAAATTGATAGTTAGTGCTTTCATTTAGTAATAATAACTGTGTAAAATTTATTTACCAATACAAAAACGGCTGAATATAACGCCCAGCAAATCATCGGCACTGAATTCACCAGTAATCTCATTTAATGCATTCTGCGCCAGACGCAAATGCTCTGCAAACAATTCAATCTGATTTTCCTGACACATACTGGCATTTAACAGCTCCTCTTTGGCCTGTTCAAGCGCCTGAATGTGGCGTGTTCGTGCCAGAAAAAGCCCTTCACTTTCACCCTGCCAGCCTACCTGCTGCAATAAAGCCTGACGCAATAAATCCAGCCCTTCACCTGTTCTGGCCGACAAAGCAATGACCTGACCGGCATCCGTGAATGCCCGCAATTTTCCCGTTTCACGTGAAACACAGCTGGCTGCTTCTCCTGTTAAATCAATCTTGTTGTGTACTTCGATTTTGTGCAAACTGGCCGGTAACTGCGCCAGAATTGCCGCAGTAGTGGCATTGAGTCCTTCACGCTGGTCAATCAGTATCAGCGCTACATCTGCCTGCTGTACAGCCTGCTGACTGCGCTCAATACCAATACGTTCAACCACATCTTCTGTTTCACGCAGACCTGCTGTATCAATAATATGGACAGGTACCCCGTCCAGAGTAATCTGTTCCCTTACTGTATCTCTTGTTGTACCGGCAATATCAGTAACAATGGCTATATCGTCGCCAGCCAGTGCATTAAGCAAACTTGATTTACCCACATTAGGCGCGCCTACCAGCACCACATTCATTCCTTCACGCAGCAGCGCGCCCTGCTGTGCATGCTGTAATACCTTATCCAGACGGTCACGTAACTGCTTAAGCTTGCCGCTTGCATCTGCGGCCTGAAGAAAATCGATGTCCTCCTCCGGAAAATCCAGAGTTGCCTCCACCAGCATACGCAAAGTAATCAGATCATCAACCAGCCGATGAATTTCTTCAGAAAAAGCACCCTTCAAACTGCGTACCGCCATCCGTGCGGCCGACTGACTGGAAGCATCAATCAGATCAGCCACACTTTCAGCCTGTGCCAGATCCAGCTTATTATTTAAAAAGGCACGTTTAGTAAATTCACCCGGTTCTGCCAGCCGTGCACCCAGTTGCAGACAGCGCTGCAATAGCATCTGCAACACCACTGGTCCGCCATGCCCCTGCAACTCAATTACATCTTCACCAGTAAAGCTGGCCGGCTCTGCAAAATACAACAACAAACCATTATCAATAACCGCATCCTGCTCATCAACAAAATCGGTATACATCACTTTGCGCGGCACCGGTGTTTTTCCACCACTTAATTTTTGTGCCAGAGACAACAGATTTTTACCGGATAAACGTACTACGCCTACACCACCACGTCC
The DNA here is from genome assembly GCF_013344995.1 of Snodgrassella sp. ESL0304. Lineage (NCBI taxonomy): Bacteria > Pseudomonadati > Pseudomonadota > Betaproteobacteria > Neisseriales > Neisseriaceae > Snodgrassella > Snodgrassella sp. ESL0304. The sequence continues at coordinate 5,582 of NZ_JAAEDR010000002.1, read as the reverse complement.
CGGAGCAGTCGCAATAGCAGCAATAGTCGGATTAGTTTCCATCATCAGAATCCCTGCTTATTAAAACAGTTCAGGCAGCCTGAAACAGCTGCCTGAGCAAAATCAGCGTGCAACAGCTTAATCATCAACCTGCAACAATTCCACATCAAAAATCAGTGTGGCATCAGGCGGAATCACACCACCCGCACCCCGGCTGCCATAAGCCATATGCGGCGGAATAGTCAGCTTGCGTTTACCGCCCACCTTCATACCATTAAATCCTTCATCCCAGCCGGCAATAACCATACCTGCACCCAGAGTAAATGTTAACGGCTGCTGACGGGTAACACTGGAATCAAACACCGTACCGTCTTCCAGCATACCAGTGTAATGTACCGTAATTTCCTTACCCTTTTGAGCTTCCGTACCCGTACCCTGCTGCAAATCTTCAATCACCAGATCCATATTCATTCATCCTTGATTAATAAATTAGCGTACACTGTAACACAGACATTCAACCCATGCATGTTATTGTCCATAGCAGACTTTTCAATTAACAGGAGATAATATGACTACCAGCGAAATCGTTTTTCTGGACCGTGCAACTCTGCCTGAATATCCGTTTAACTTCAAATTTCCTCATCACATTACCAGCTATAGCCATACCAGCCCGGATGAAGTAGCCGGCCGGATTGCTCAGGCAAATATTGTTATATCCAATAAAGTACGAATTAATGCTGAAGCTATTCGCAATAGTCCGCAATTACAATTAATTGCGGTGCCGGCTACCGGTCTGGATCACATTGACCGGCAGACAGCACAACAACACAATGTCGGTATTCGTAATGTTCGCGGTTATGGAAACGATACGGTTGCTGAACATGCCATGATGCTGATTCTGGCACTGATGCGCCAGTTACCAGCTTATCAGCGCGATGTCGCTGCCGGCTTATGGGAAAACAGCCCTTTTTTCTGCCATTTCGGTGCACCTATCCATGATTTGAACGGCAAAACACTGGGAATTTTCGGGAAGGGCGGTATCGGACAAGCTTTAGCTGCACGGGCGCAGGCATTCGGAATGCATGTTCTCTGGGGAGAACACAAAAACGCCAGCAGTTGCCGGGATGGCTATACCCCATTTACCCGGCTATTACAACAAGCTGATGTGGTTTCCCTGCATTGCCCGCTGAATGAACAAACCCGCAATATGATTGATGAAGCGGAATTAAAAATGATGAAGCCGCAAGCCGTACTGATTAATGTCGGACGAGGTGGTCTGGTTGCAGAACAGCCACTGGTTGCGGCTTTGAAATATGGTCAGTTAGGCGGAGCAGGCGTAGATGTACTTAGCGAAGAACCACCGGTACATGGCAATCCGTTACTACGTGCTCACCTGCCTAACCTGATTATTACCCCGCATATAGCATGGGGCAGCGAAGAAGCCATACAGCGTATCTGTAGCATGCTGGAGGATAATATCAATACCTTTATGCAGGAAAATAAATAGCAATTAGCGTAGTGGTCTGGCTTTCAGTTCTGTCAGCAAGGCAGAATAGCTGGCCACTAAATCAGTATTATCCGGCAGAAAGCGGGCAATCTGCCGCCGCTGCTCATCTATATAATGAGCTGAGTTATCGGCATGCTCATTCATCGCGGATAGCAACTGTTTAGCACCCGCTTGCACATCATTACCCTGATAATAATAGCCAAGATCAGAAATCAGTTCAGCATTATGAATCAAAGGATATCCCTGCCAGCACACTTCCAGATAGAAGTAATTAAGCGGATTTTCCCATTGATGAGATATTACCGCATCTGTATTGGTTGCCAGAAATGTCGGTGTATCATAACGCCCCAGAAATACTGATTTGTGCTTTTTCACAATATCCAGCTGATTCATCAGCGCAATGAATTCCATGGATTTCTGCGCCATCGGCAAAGCATTACAAACCTGCAGAATATCAATAGATTCCGGTTTATCACGATAGACTATTTCAGCAATCAGAATCGGATACAGGCAGAATTTAACCACATCGATATTCGGCTCCATAACCGACAAACGCCAGCCTTTACCGGATACCGGAACCTGCCATAAACCCTGAAAAGGCATAGCTGCGGTCTTCTGATTCAGGAAGACCGGACTCCACACAAATGGCACGACACGTGCTTCGTGGCGGCGGAATATTTCAAAATAAGCCCGACTGCAATTGGCTACCTGCGGAATCATCCAGATATCATCATAACGCTGATTAATAAACAGGTTGGCCCCGCCCATATTGCGGGCAAACAAAACCGACTCCATCATATGGATATATTCAAAACCGCAGCAGTAAGAAATCAGGTGTACACCCCGGTCTTTAATATAAGCCGTTTGTTCAGCACTAATCTGCCCGCCCAGTTCAATCAATACATCTATCTGATCCTTGACCTCAATAAAACTTTTGGTCGGCCATCTCTCCAAATCCCATGGTAAGCGTGAAGTAACCGGCACATCTGTTGTATTAGCCAGAACCACAGAATCTACATTAGGACAGTTTTTCAATGCTTCAGCAAGAAAAACAGCATTCTGTTTAATACCATTATTCCACAGCGTTTCTTCAGGGTGACTCAGACCAATAGTAATTCCTATACGCAGGCGCGCGGCTCCGGTATCCTGAACATGGCCGGAATTCAAATTTGATGTATTAGATAAATTCATATTTTTTTATGGAAATATTTTACCAACAACCGGTTTTATATGTTTTATCAGCAGCAGCTTTTATGCAGGAACACATTAGACTAAAATATCGATCAATTTAAGATAATCTATACTTTAAACAGAGATTTCAGTGCTTTAGTATAACAGCGCACATTACTTTCTGCCTCCGGATCCAGAGTTGCCAGAAAAGCTGTTGCTTTTTCACGATAACCGGCAAGATTTTCATCGTGCATCTTATACGCATCTGCCAGTTTCTGCCCGCCTTCTTCGCAATCAAAATCATGGTAGCGATACCCGCAATCACCAATCAGATGCGAATTATGAATCAGCGGATAACCGCCATATAAAGCTTCATAATAAAGATAATTCTGCGCATTTTCCCACTGATGACAAACAATAGCTTCACAGTAGCGTGATACAACCTGCCAGATCGGGTAACGGCCTTCAAACGATGCCAGACCATGACGAATAATATTCAGACTATGGGCAAATAGATTAAAAGCACTCTGCTCTTTCAGATTCAGAGTATTACAAACATAGATATGTTCAATAAAATCCGGATTCAGACGATGCGCATTTTCACAGACCAGCATAGGTATATAACTGGTTTTTACCATACACATATTCGGCTCAAACATACCAATACGCCAGCGTCTGCGGCCAGGCCGATATCCGAACTTCTCATTTTCCGGCAGTCTTTCACAAGCCTTATTCAGAATAACCGGACTCCACAAATGCGGCATAATTCTGACCGGAGTACGAAAAGTACTGGCAAAATAGGGCATACAGCTTTTCTCATACTCAGGTAATGTCCATACCTCATCATATGGCGCACCTGTAATCAGCAATGCAGAAGGTTTATTGAACAGCATGCGTTCAATATCAATCACATAATCATTACCTACCCGCATACTGACTACTTTACCACCCTGAGCCTTGAAACTTATCATCCACTCTTTGGATAGCTGAGCACTCATTTCAATCATGACATCCAGCTCGTTCAGAGCACTGGCCATGTCAATTACTGGTACTGGTGAATCCTTCAGAAAATTCATTGCGTCCTGCATGTCACCGTCACCGGAACCGGCAACCAACACAGTACTACTGACAACCGGTGATTTTTGTAACAGCATCGCCAGAAACAGACAATTCTGAAAAATACCGTTTTCCCACAGCGACTGTGCTCCTTTACGCACATAAATTGAAACACCGATACGAAGTGAAGACACCGACGACATGAGTTAATTCCTTAATAATTCCGGACGATCAGCACACAGATTAGTTAATAATTGTGCATGAGCAGCGATATTGGCTTCTGTCAGAGGTGAAGTGGCCTTAAACAAAGCCTGAGAAGCCTGCCGCTGACTGCCCAGATTTTCCTCATGATGCTGCCAGGCATGAATAAGCAGTCTGCCTGCCTCTGCAGCATTAAAATCCGGATAATAATAGCCGGCACCAAACTCTTTTAACCAGGGTGAATTATGAATCAGTGGATAATCACCATACAGTGCATCCAGATACAAATAATTCTGGTCATTGCACCATTGATGCGAAACCACCGCATTGGCATGCTGTGCCATAAAACCGGCAATATCATGGCGGCCGTAAAAACACGCTTTATGATCTTTTACCAGATTCAGTGAATTGGCCAGATACAGCATTGTCAGATGATCTTTCATATGCAGCGTATTGAGCACATGCATCATACCTATTGACTGCGGCTCTGCCCGATAGGCTTCATCACAGGCCAGCATCGGAATGGATGAAGTCTTCACCACTGAAATATTAGGCTCGAAAATAGCCACATTCAACGGCGTTTTAACACCATCCTGAAGATTATCGCGCCAGCCAAAATAGAAACCATGCTCAGAAATTTCCTGCTTACGTCTGGATACAAACATCGGATCCCACAAATAGGGCGTAACATGTACCGGACAACGGTACATTGTCCGCAGCATCGGAATATAGCCCTTATCTTTAGGCAAAACCCATACTTCATCAGAACGGTCTACCGGCGGAAAACTGGTCGGTTTTTCAAAGACATTGTATTCTGCCAGACCAACATAAGGCTGACCAACACAATAAAATACCACTTTTTTCCCGCGTGCCCGCTGCAACGCCAGCCAGTGCGGACTTAACGCGCCGGCCAGTTCAATAATGACATCAAAAGCATCCTCAGCTTCCTGTTCCGACATCAGATGCAAATCAAACAGACTTAAATCAATTTGCTCTGCCATTCCCGGCTGCCCGCCCACATTAATCAGATCAACTGCTTTAACAAACGGAATAGCCTTCAGGCTCTGAACCAAAAATATAATATTCTGACTCATGCCATTTTCCCAGATATTCTGATTGGCATGAGTAATAACAGAAATACCGATACGCATGTTAATCCGTATTCTTAGTAAAAATACAATTAGTGATCAATAAATAAGATTTACAGACTTCACAGGAAAAACCCGGAAGTCTGCTTTTAATCAGGTTTTCTTACCATTTAAAGCCAAGTACTGAATTAACAGCTGTCTCTTTGCCCGTAGTAGAAACACCTGCACCCCATGTCACTTTGCCGTTCTTACTTGCTGCCTTAAAGTTAAGGCCGACAGCACCATAGCCACGATATGCACCGACACCAACACCAACGGTCTGTTCACCACCATTCAGGGAGGGCAGATAAGCACCGGACAGAGCCATGGCCAGTGCCGTACCGGAATAGGCACGACGCTCAACATGATGAATGTTGTCATTCATCTGGTTAACATATTCATTTATCATGCTAACCTGATTATTCACACCCTTAAGCTGAGCCACATTGACTGCATCAGTATCAGCCGTACCCGCGGCAACCCCGGTTATCTGACGGTATACACCTTTCGATGCATCTCCTACAGATACCGCTCCTTCTGTA
>NZ_JAAEDR010000001.1:0-15554 GCF_013344995.1 Snodgrassella sp. ESL0304 | reverse complement strand
TAATCGCATCGGTTGAATCTGCTGATACATTACCGGCAGCTACATGGGTAATTCTTTGTGCACTATCGCTTCCATGACTGGCATCGTATGCACTAATACCGCCATTCCATTGCAGGGCATCCTGATTAAGCGTACTTATATGGTTATTAACGGTATTTAAAGACTCTGTTAATATACTTGCTGAGCTGTCAATACGCGAAGAAAGCGTGTTGATACCAGTATCCGTACTGGTCGACAGACTGGTTAAACTCTCACCTATACCATCAGACAGCTGGCTCAGATGCTCATGTATAGCAGATGACAAACCGGTAACAATCTCTGAAGTGCTGACAAACGAACTGCTCACACCACTTGAAACACTGCCGGAAAATTCTTGGAAATTGTTAGAGATATTTTCTGATAGCGTATCGAACTGCTGAGAAAGTGAACCGGATGCCGTAGTTGCTGAATCTTCTATTGTACTTAAGCTGGAGAGTATTGAACTGCGCCAGGCGGATAAATGACCATCAGACACAGTTGACAGGCTGTGTAACTGAGCACCAATAACGGCATCAGACGAATCTGATGCTATCAGACCGGCAGCTACATTGGTAATTTTTGCCGGATTTTTGGTTGCACGACTGGCATCATAAGCAGCAATATCGCTGTTCCATTGTAATGCATTCTGCTCTAATCCGCTCACCCGGGTATCCAGACCGGCAATGCTGGAAGAAAGCGTACTGACATTAGTATTAATCAAACTGCTTAATGTCGTTGACAAACTACTAAAACGCCCGCTGATATTATCATCCAGTGCATTAAATGTGCTATTGGTGGTATACAGCTGACCTGCAGTAATGGCATCAGTCGAACCGGCATGCAGATCACCTTCAGCTGCGTTCTTAATCAGATGTTTTTCATCCTTCTGACCATGACTGGCATCAAATGCACTCAGTGAGCTGTTCCACTGTAATGCATTTTGATTAAGAATAGCTATTTCATTGTCAGCGGAAATAAATGCAGAGGATACACTTGAGGACAAATGTGTAATATTATTTTCAATATTTTCCCTGTTTTGTACCAACTGCGACAGCTTCGAATCAGCATTATCATATAAAGCTGTGGATAAACTGCTGATACCCGTGCTAAAGCTATTGGATACATCTGTCAGTTTATTTCCCAGATCAGTAATACTGCTGTTAGTGCTGTGTAGCTGTGCACCAATCACTGCATCTGACGAACCTTCATTCAGACTACCAGCTAATACATGAGTAATAATGCCTGGCTTACCACTATGGCTGGCAACATAATTTTTGCCATCCCATTGCACAGCATCATCCTGCAGAGCAGAAATACCGGTATTGATATGAGTCAGATCGGCTGCTGTAGTAGTCTCCAGACTGGTCAGCTGACTCTTAGTTTGCTGCACTTTTTCGGATAAATCAGTTATCGTTTCATCATTTTTTTGAGCGATACTCTGTATGGAGCTGCTAATATTATTTATACCGGTACTTAAACTTGCTCCCAGATTACTGATGGCAGCATCAGTGTTATACAACTGATTACCTGTTACCGCATCTTTTGACCCTTCTTCCAGCCGGCCATCAGCAACATGAGTAATTTTTTGCATTCCGTTTTTACCAAAACTGGCATCATAAGCACCATCGTTCCATTGCAATGCCTGCTGTAATCCAGAAATTTGATTATTTATCTCACCCAGACGAGACTGAGTTCCGGTAGACAGGCTTTCCAGTCCGGGAAAAGATGAATTCTGCATGGCAACTGACAAGCTGCTCAAATTACTGTCCGTAGTACTGATAAACTTAGATGCATTGCTGTCAAACGCAGTAGAAAGTGAATCTATACTGCTATTGGTAGCGAATAACTGCGCACCGGTAACAGCATCGGATGATGTATCATGTAAAATGTCCCCTTTAGCCACATTAGTGATTTTGTTTTTTCCATTATCACCCTGATTATGGCTGGCATCATAAGCTTTTCCATTCCACAATAAACTGTCCTGCTGCAGAGCAGTAATATGCGAGTTAGCTGTCTGTACACCGGAATCCATATTACCATGCACACTATTGATATCTGTAGCAATAGAATTACTCAGACTTGTTTGCGCAGCAGCCAGACTGCTATCAATCTTACCGGAATAAATATTAAACTGATTATCAGATTCTGCTTTCAGATCACTGATTCTGGTATTGGTCCGGTATAACTGCCCTCCGGTTACGGCATCCGTTGAATCGGACTGCAAACTGCCCTCTGCTACATGGGTAATTTTCCCCGTACCATCAGGATTACCGTGACTGGCATCATAAGCGTTCCCGTTCCACAACAACAGATTTTTCTTTAAACCCGCTATTTGATTACCTGCCGTACTCAGACTGCTACTAATGGTATCAGCCAGGCGATTAATTTCAGTATCAGATAAACCATTTAATGAATTTATTGCCTGGTTTACAGCAGCGATACTTGTAGATGCAGACACCGAGAATACATGAATCTGACCCATATTAATCAGATCAGTTGAATTTTCTTTTACCTCGCCGGCCGCTATATTGGTAATGTTCTGGTTTCCCTGCGTACCGTGAGCAGCGCTGTATGCCTTATCTTCACTATTCCACAGTAAAGCATTACTTTGTAAGGCACTGAGACTCGTATTAGAACTGTTTACAAGTTCCATACCGCTTTGCAGCGTATTTTCAGAATATCTGTTCAGTTGTGTCGACAAACTGCTCAGTCCGGTAGCAGTTGAAGCCGTTAAATTATTCAGGGATGTGTTTGTTGAATCTAACTGTGCTCCGGTAACAGCATCAGCTGATGAATCAGTTAAATCAGCCCCGGCTACTCCGGTAATAGCCTGATTTTTTCCGGCACGCTGTGCATTAAAGCTCTTTCCGTCAAACATCAGTACTTGTTGCTGCAATGCCGAAATGTTGCTATTAATCTGACCGACAGAGCGCAAAGCACTTGCTGTCAGTGTACTTACACTGGTATCTGTCTCGGTATTCAGATCATAATACTGACCACCGGTTACCGCATCAGTTGAAGCGAAATCAACAACACCGGCAGAGACATGAGTGATTTTCTGATTTTCATCATTATCACCGTGTCTGGCACGATACACCTTATGAATATCATCCCATTGCAGTGCATCATTTTGTAAAGCAGCGACTTGATTACCTGTATCACTCAGACTTGTTGATAATTTTTCCAGACCGGAAGATTCATACAGTGAGCTGGATAAACTACTGAAACTTGTGCTGACGCTATTGGACAGACTGCTAATATTGGTATTAGTGGCATGTAACTGACCGCCGGTTACAGCATCGGTTGAATCAGCTGCTAACGAACCTTCTGCCACACCTGTTATCTTGTGGTCAGTATTATCATTATCAGCCCTGAATTCGCCTTCAGGCAGACCATTCCATTTTAATATGCCTGTTTGCAGATTATGGATACCGGTAGAAACCGATGTAGAATAACTATCTATACCAGTATTGATTTGGCTGGTTGTAGTATCAACTATATTTTTAGCCTCAGTTGTACCGCTATTAAGCGTACTCAGACCACTATCTATACTGGATGATAAAGAGCTCAGCGACGAATTGGTCGCATAAAGCAGTCTGCCATTAACCAGATCGGTTGAACCGGCGTTGCTGATATCTGCATCAGCTACGTGAATGATTTTACGCGGTGTTTTACCATCATAAATTTTAGCGTCATAGAATCCGCCCTGATCCAGCAGGAGCTTTTTCTGTATAGAAGTAATATTATCTGCTAAAGATGTACTCAGCCGGGAAATATTTTCTCCTACTTCACCAGAAGTAGTCTGATCACCAAACTTCTGCTTTATCTGCGATGAAACAGTACTGATGCTGCTATTAAGCGAATCAAATTTTGCAGGTATTGCAGCAGAACTACTGATGATAGTCTTATCTGCTGCAATCAGATTAGCATCAATACTTGTTGACGCAGACGAAAAAATACCCGGAACTGAAAAGCTCAGATTTTTTAACTGAGCAACATTAACTGCATCCGTAGGGTTGGTACCCGCTGCAACATCTGTAATTTGCCGGGTATTTTTTTGATTTTGTTCAGTATTGTCATTTTGTTTAGTATTGTGATTTTGGGCAGTATTGCCTATGGCAACAGCACCCTTGGTACTTTTCCAGGCAACTATACTTTCCGGATCGCTGTAGGTTGCATGATTATTTGGATTATAGCCGGCAACATCCTGAGCTGTGTCCGCCAGAGAACCGGAGCCCAGAGCAACACCGCCAGACACCGTAGCCACCGCACCAGTACCTATTGCCATAGCATCAGCACCGCTAACAGTGGTTTGATTACCTAGAGCAAGAGCATTATCTGCACTAATGTTGGCTTGATTACCAATTACTGTTGCACCGGTACCTGCAATACCTGTTGAGATACCTACTGTATTATCGCTACCAATAATATGAGCACCGTCGACGGCATTATTGATCACATTGTTGTTACCGAAGATGGCGGTATTGGCTGCCGAAATACCGTCTGTAATAAGGCTCCCCTTCGTATCAAAGTTCCCGCCTGTATTACTGTTACCCAGAGATAAAGTTTTATTTCCTTTAATATGGGTATAGTGTGTTGTTACATTTTTCTGCGTACCGTCAACCGTGTTGTAGGTAGTAGGTGTCTGGGCACTGCCGATAGCAATTGATTGCTCACCATCTACCGCGTTACCGGAACCGATACCGATACTTTGCTTGCCGGCAAGAATATTATCGTTACCAATGGCTACGCTGGAATCCAGTCCTGCATGAGCCCCTACCCCGACACCTACAGCACCGTCAGCATTAGCCCGTGCCTGCAAACCCAGCGCAACACTTCCCACACCATCAGACTGAGCCACAGAACCCAGAGCAACACCGGACACACCGGTAGCTTCAGATGAAATTCCGATCGCATTGGACGCCCGCCCGGAAGCCACAGCTGCCACACCAAATGCCTGAGCTCCGCCGGCAGTAGCGGTAGCATTAACACCAAAAGCCAGGGAATAATTACCTGTTGTTAATGAAGCGCAACCATAGGAAAAAGACCCTACTCCATATGCCAGTGGCATAACATTATTTTCTCCACCAGTATTTTTGTTCTGAAAACCGGCAGTACCGTAATCTTTACCTATAATATTTGTCCAACTGCCAGAGCCCCATTTTTCTGCTTGGGTGGTTGAGCCATACGGTGTATATGTATGAGTATCACCTTTCCTATAATATTCTGCATTCTGTGCAAACCGCAAATATTCTTCTAGTGGGCTAATTCCTTTTTTTCCTGCATTTGAACGACCCTGAACAACATCATGACCACAGTAGTTATCATCGCCTACTATAGAAACTGCACTAAAGCTGGTTTTAGTAGCAGACTTGTTAATAAACGACCCCCAGAGAGAAGTCCGGTCAGCCGCTGCTACTGCATCAGCAGAATACAAAGACATATTGATCAGCGAGGCAAGTAATCCGAGTCTGAAAGTACAAAGACCCATTCTGGCCAACAGGGATGGCTTAGCAGTATCACTGGAAACCGCATTGGCCTTGGTTTTACTTTTTGCTAATTCAGAAGCGGCCACCCAAGTCTGAGTGGATTCGTTCCATATCGCACGATATATTTTATTCAATTGGTTTACTCCTAATTTTTTAAAATCATGCGTTTATCAAAATTACTTTAATAAATTAAAGATAGATTAAAATTAAGTTAAATTATTCATAAATATAACATAAATATTTTAATAAATGCGAATAAATAAATAACATTTTTATACTTAAACACAGGCAAAATCATTTAGAAATCTTAGAAATAAATAAATTTAACTATTTAATTTATATGATTTTTTATATTTTTTATATTACCTATTTATTCCTATACGTTATTTGTTTATTTATTATCAAATGTATTATAAAAGCGACAGTATATTAAATAAGTTAAATTTTAGTAACGATCGATCTGCATCCGTAATGATTTAAATTTTTCTCTTTAAGCTACTATAATATATATAATTTTTGTGACACATTACTTTGTATTTCATTATTATTTATGCTATTAAGATAATATGCTCTTTTGAAAATAGTATTAATTATTAATAATATAATTAAATTATTATGCAATATTTATATATAATAAATCAATATTTTAAAATCTAATTGATTCATATTAAACAAAAGCAAATCATCAATTTAAATAAATTTTTGCGGATAAAATCAAATGCACAGGACTATAGTTGCTATTTCTGCTTTATAAGAGGAATAAACCAACTATCAGAGAGTTAAACCTGCTCTTAAGTTGGAAAACATCAGCCAGGCCTATACATAAAGCATCGGCTAGCGGCAGCAATTGCTGATTTTTAATCAAATTTCAGGGATAAATTTTTATCAGTTACATATGGTATAGCTGATGAAATAAGTAAACTTTGAATAAAACCAACAGTGGAGCAAACAGCACATTTTTCGGTGTATAAATTTTGTATTACTGATTCAAGCCGTGTAATTTAAATAAAACATCTTTTTTTTGCTGCTATCAGATAGGATACGTATCAGTTTAAATAAACCAGAATAAAAAGTTTACAGCTTGTGTATAAATCTGTGGATATCATTCTATAGCAGACAATAAATCCACATATAACTACAAATATCGATCAAATATTCCCGAAGATTTTTCTGATGTTTCAATACTTGCTTTATTGACAGCAAATCATGGTTGCAGTCTCCAAATATCAGATTATATTGTTCTTGTTGTAACTCTTTATTAATAAAATATATTTTTATTATCCAAATTAAGAGAAATTTATCTTTTAGTTATTTCTCCACAGATATCTAATCGCAGGCTTTCTTCTAATAAAACAAGACATATTAAACTTATTCTTTAAGTAGATCACTGATTTTCAATATCTAGTTTCGCTGAATAAGCAAAAAAGTGTTCGTAATAAAACAAAAAATAGGATTATTTACTCTGTAAATTTTTATATTTATCGAATGCTAAGGGTTTTTATATCCATAAATAGTAAAAATATTATCTTTTCTGTCATAAGGTATATTCAGCCGGTTAAGTATTGTCCTGAAAGCTTCTGTTTCATCTAAAACTTCATTTTCCACTAAACGCCCGCGATATTTGCTTAATTGCGGGTATACTTTTATCCATTCAATATTAAATAATGCAGGTATACCTTCATGATAATAATTTGACCAGTCACCTATCCACCAGGGTATTTTTTCAAAAAAAGGTTCTGCAATATCGTCACCATCGGTAACACATCGCAGTATATACGGAGGCGGAAATGATAATTCTTTAACTGCATATTGAAGTTCAAGCCATTTAATGTCATTCATAAATGAAACAAGTTGTCTTTTTGCAATGATGGCAGAAACTTTTATTTTTAGCTTACAGATATAGTTGCTATGGTGACTAATAATAGTTTTATATTCTTCATATAATTCTGTTGCTAAGTTCGGCTTGTTTGAAGACATATATTTCCGGCATTGTATATTTCACACTGATAATTCAACCAAGCATATCAAACGAAAATATTGATGTCAGCACTGACATTTCAGGATACAGATTTGACAGCAGGTTTGTTAAGCCGAACTGATAAATTGGTTAGCAGCGATATCTGCTTATTTTTTAATGTCAAATTAATCGGAACAAGCAATATTACCCAGTAATGACTGAAGTATTTATCTAACCTCAAACACATCATAGGAAATAAGATAAGATACTCAAAAAAACTGTCGGAATGAATATAGCAGCAGACTGATTATCATTACCCATGGACTTATCAAAAGAAGATTTGGAGCGGATAACGGGATTCGAACCCGCCCGAACTGCTTGGGAAGCAGTTATGCTACCACTACATCATATCCGCTCAAAAAACGCTTATTGTAAGTAGGTAATGTTACCGAGAAGTTATTTTATTATAATCTTATTAGTACCAAACAACCAGATATCACTTCTCTCCGGTTTAGAAATTCAGGATTAGGTACAGCAATAGTTAGCATCGCCTATTCAATATTTGTTTGATTTACTGAGAATTGCAACAGATTATTTTCTCCGGCCATTGAAATTTTGACAGATTATTAGGCCTGATTTGAAATTTACTGATCACTGATAGTTAACATCTTTTCTGGGAAAAATTTCAGCATACTTTTAAATAAAATAGGTGCTAAACAGGCCGGAACATAAAAACCATATTTTTAGCCGAAAATCCGGCGACTGTGGATAAATACTGGATAAATGACTATGTGCATACAATCCAGTATTGATGATATCTATCATTTTATATGGTGTCTGTTATCAATAATCGATATCTGAATAATTCATATTTAATTTTGATTATAATTGCTGATAATACACAGTTAATAAAGAATATTCTGATGCTAAAATCCTCTTATTGAAACCTGTTCAAATTTTTCGCATAAAACAGTTTTATACTGATTCCTCAAAATCGTTAATGAATATGCCGATTTATTTTAACTGCTGAGAATGTAATCAAGTTATAGACAGCATTATCCATAGCATCATTTTTATATTTATCCACAGAATCGATTCAGTTACAGTTTTATATTCTTATCATTTTCCTGTGCTAAGCTAAATTTGAATATCATCATAATCAAAATTTATCTTAATAATTTGATAGTGCATACTAATTATCTGGTTTAGCCAAAAAATTAAGTATTCTGTTCGGCTAAACTAAACAGAATACATAATTAAAATATCTGTTGATAAACAGGATAAAATATAAAAATCAGATTTAGTTATCCACAGCTTTCAATGCTTTTGCACCAATATCATGCCGGTATTGCATACCGGCAAATTTTATCGATGCCAGAGCAGTATAAGCTTTGGTTTGTGCAGTTTTGATATCTGCACCTAATCCGACTACACATAATACCCGTCCGCCATGAGTAACCAGTTCATGCCGGGAATTAAACGCTGTACCGGCATGGAAAACTTTTCCGGTTTGATTAGCTTCAGCAATCCCGGAAATTACATCTCCCTTACGCGGATCCTGTGGATAACCAGCCGCCGCCAGTACCACACCAACAGCAGCCTGATCTCGCCATTCAGCGGTCACCGTATCAAGCCGGCCGTCCAGAGCAGCTTCTATCAGCTCCACCAGATCACTTTGTAACCGGCACATAATCGGCTGAGTTTCAGGATCACCAAACCGGCAGTTAAATTCTATGGTATATGGTGCTCCGCTATCATCTATCATCAAACCGGCATACAGAAAGCCGCGATAAGGGTGGCCGTCAGCCTGCATCCCCTTTACTACAGGTAGAATAATTTCATCCATTACCCGCTGATATACAGCTTCAGTCACTACCGGAGCAGGAGAATAAGCACCCATTCCGCCGGTATTCGGACCTTTATCGAAATCAAGCAGGCGTTTGTGATCCTGACTGGTAGCCATAGGTAAAACGTGCTCACCATCCACCATAACAATAAAGCTGGCTTCTTCTCCCTGTAAAAAATCTTCGATTACCACCCGGCTACCGGCAGCACCCATAGCATTGTCCCGCAACATATCATCTACAGCCTGATGAGCTTCGGCCAGTGTCATGGCAACAATCACTCCCTTACCGGCTGCCAGACCATCAGCCTTGATAACAATCGGTGCGCTTTTCTGACTGATATACTGATGAGCAGCTTCAGCATCAGTAAAAGTCTGATAGGCAGCTGTGGGGATACCCGTTCTGGCCATAAACGCCTTAGCAAAATCTTTTGAGCTTTCCAGCTGAGCACAATATTGGCTCGGACCAAAAACAGCCAGACCAGCGGCAGTAAAATCATCCACAATACCCGCTGCCAGTGGTGCTTCCGGACCGACTACTGTAAATGCTATTTGCTGTTCACGACAGAAGGCAATCAACTGCTGATGATCAGTTACAGCAAGGTTGAGCAGCTTTGGTTCTGTTGCAGTACCGGCATTACCCGGAGCAACATAAACCGTATTTACTTTGGGAGACTGTGCCAGACGCCAGGCCAGAGCGTGTTCTCTTCCGCCGCTGCCGATAACCAGTAATTTCATATACCCCTTCTCCAAAATAAGGTGTGTATGCAGCCAGCCGGCTGCGTTTTATAGCATTAACCAGTAATATTCAGTTATCCAGTTTAACATCAATCATCCGCAGCTTGCGTAAAGATGACAGCCCGCTTTCCAGCTGAGCAAGCGGCAGGCGGACAGACAGACAGCACTGCTGCTGCAGATCCTGCTGTATTATCTGTGCCTGCTGCTGCCGGCACCAGCGCATTGCTTCACTCAAATGAGCATAATCACAATAAAGCCATAATTGCCGGCATACATCCAGACAAATTTTATCAGCAGCTTCTATCGCTGCCGCAGTAGCAGATTTATAAGCATGGATCAGCCCGGGCACTCCCAGCAAAGTACCACCAAAATAGCGTATCACTATCACTACAATGTCAGTGATATTCGCAGAATCAATCTGTCCGAGAATCGGCCGGCCGGCACTGCCGGCAGGTTCTCCATCATCATTGGCACGATAACGGTTACCGTCTACGCCCAGACGCCAGGCAAAACAGCAATGACGTGCCTTATGATGCTGTTCCCGCAAAGTTTGCACATACTGGCGAATTTCGGATTCATCCTGCACCGGATAGGCAAAGGCCAGAAAACGGCTGCCTTTATCTTTAAATTCAGCCTGTGCCGGTGCTGCCAGCGTTGTGTACTGATAAATTGTACTCATTTTTCCGCAATAGCCTGCCTGATTGCGGCCGCAAATGCATCAACTTGTTCAGGCGTGGTATCAAAACTGGTCATCCAGCGTACTTCTCCTTTGCTTTCATCCCAGTCATAAAAATGAAACTGCTGATGCAAACGGGCACGAGCATTAGCAGGTAATATTGCAAATATGGCATTTGCCTGAACTTTTTGAGTAACCGATACCTGCTCAATTGCGGTCAGTGATGCAGCCAGCCGCTTTGCCATCAGATTACTGCCGGCGGCCAGATCCAGCCACAGATCGTCTTCCAGCCATGCCAGAAATTGTGCTGAAATAAAACGCATTTTTGCACCAAGCTGAGCATTAATTTTACGCAGATACGGCATAGCAGCATGAGTATCTGCGCGCATACTGATGATACATTCGCCCTGAAGCATACCATTTTTAGTACCGCCCAGATTAAGCATATCCACACCCGTATCAGTAATCATGGTTCTGGCGTCAGTATTTTCCGCTACCAGTGCATTCGCCAGCCGTGCTCCATCCAGATAAAGCTGCATATTATGTTTATGACAATATTCGGCCAGATCACGGATTTCAGCCACACTATAACAAGTACCCAGCTCAGTAGTCTGGCTGATATACACAACTGCCGGCTGAGCACGATGTTCCATTCCAAAACCCCAGGCTTGCCGGGCTACCAGTTGCGGGGTTAATTTACCATCATCAGTAGCAACCGTCAGGAGCTTTACGCCGGCCAGATGTTCAGGCGCCACTCCTTCATCACACTGAATATGTGCACTCTCCGCACAAATCACCGCACCCCAGCGCGGCAACAATGCCTGTAAAGCGGTAACATTGGCTCCGGTTCCGTTAAATACCGGAAAAGCTTCAGCCTGCTCACCAAATAACTGTTTGATTTTCTGTTGCAGAGCAAGCGTATACACATCAGCACCATAAGCAGGCTGATGTCCGCCATTAGCGATTGTCAGTGCCTGGATAATTTTCGGGTGAACACCTGAATAATTATCTGATGCAAAAGCATAACTCTGATTATCATGTAATCGGTTCATTGTTTTAAGCTGAATTTTTTATAAAAGATATCGTAAAAATTGCCTGAATACTGGGTTTATTCAGGCAGTTTATCGGCAATCAGTTACAGCAAACCGGATACTTTCTACCCGTTTGTTTCAAGGTCAAACTGTTGAATAATGTTTCACGTGAAACATTATTCAACAACCATCAGCAATTTAATGTCCGAGAGCCTTCAACTGTTCAAGCAGTTCTGGTACAGCAGTATTTAAATCAGCAACCAGCGCATAATCAGCTACATTAAAAATCGGAGCATCAGCATCTTTATTAATAGCCACAATAACTTTACTGTCTTTCATTCCGGCCAGATGCTGAATGGCTCCTGAAATACCAATAGCAATATATAACTCCGGTGCGACTACTTTCCCTGTCTGCCCTACCTGATAATCGTTCGGAGCATAACCGGCATCCACAGCTGCGCGTGAAGCACCGATAGCTGCATTCAGGGTATCGGCAAGCGGGTTGAGAAGTGCAGCAAAATTTTCAGCACTGCCCAAACCACGTCCGCCACTGACTACCACTTTAGCAGTAGTCAGCTCAGGATGATCTGATTTGGTCAGTTTACGTTCAATAAAACGGCTTAATTCAGGCACAGGAACAGCGGCAACAGATTTAATTGCCGCTTGCCCGCCAGCAGATTCTGCCAGAGCAAATGCGGTAGTCCGGATTGTCAGCAACTGTTTCGATTGTTCACTACGCACTGTTTGCAAAGCATTTCCGACATAAATCGGGTGAACAAAGGTCTGACTGTCGATAATGGCAACAACATCAGAAACAGGGGCACAATCAAGTAAAGCAGCAACACGCGGTAACAAATTTTTACCGAAACAAGTAGCTGCTGCAATAATATGATCATATGAATCAGCAAGTTGCACTACCAGCGGAGCTACTGCTTCCGCCAATACCTGAGCATAGTCAGGAGCATCAGCCAGTAATATTTTTCGTACCCCGCTAATTTGCTGTGCCTGAGCAGCGATACCGGCCACATTGTGCCCGGCTATCAGAATATCAATTTCCCCCAGTTGCTGTGCCGCAGATACAGCATGCAAAGTGGCCTCATCCAGACAGGATTGCTGATACTCAGCAATAATCAATACCGACATTAATATCTCCTTTAAATGACTTTTGCTTCGTGATGCAATCTGTCTGCCAGCTCAGCCACATTTCCAACTCGGATGCCGGCAGCCCGCTCAGCCGGTTCAGTTACCTTTAACTGTACTAACCGCGGGCTGATATCGACACCCAGCTCAGCTACTGTTTTTTTCTCAAGCGGTTTCTTTTTTGCCTGCATAATATTCGGCAGCTTGATATAGCGAGGTTCATTCAGCCGCAAATCAGTACTGATTACAGCAGGTAATTTCAGCGCCAGCTGTTCCTGCCCGCCGTCAATTTCACGGGTAACCAGCACTTCATCTGCTTTAAGCTCTATTTTGCTGGCAAAAGTACCCTGCGCAAGCTGCATTAAAGCGGCAAGCATTTGTGCCGTCTGATTGGCATCATCATCAATTGCCTGCTTACCCAGCAACAACAACTGCGGCTGCTCGGTTTCGGCCACAGCTTTTAATAACTTAGCCACGGCCAGCGGCTCGAGCTTTTCATCTGTTTCAACATGAATGGCACGATCAGCACCCATTGCCAGAGCTGTACGCAAAGTTTCTTCACACTGTTTTACGCCTAAAGATACCACCACCACCTCAGTGGCTTTACCGGCCTCCTTTAAACGCACAGCTTCTTCCACAGCTATTTCATCAAACGGATTCATCGACATCTTCACATTGCCAATATCCACATCTGATTCATCAGGTTTAACACGCACTTTCACGTTGTAATCGACAACACGCTTTACCGCTACCAATATTTTCATCTGAACCACCCTTAGATTAATCATAACCGCTAACCATCAGTGATTACCGGTATTCTGATTGCAGATTAACCACCGCAATACAGATAAATCAGCTAATCAGTGTAATTTAATTATGACTACTCACTTATATTTAACCGGATATAGTAACAGAAATACAGGCAAACTGCCGATAATCAATCTGTAATATCTTTTTGCCAGTCAGAACTGCTGTGAATAACTGTCAGCCGGCCAGTATTAAATCAGACCGGTTATCTGAAGTTTACATTATGGTTTAATAAGCACCAATAAAAATAGAAATATTCATTCACTCTGATTTCTGCTTCTGAAATAAACACAGCTGCCGCTCAGATCCGATAGGAAAATATAGTAATTAACTATTGATAAATCATATATTTAACCACTTCCCTACTCTGTTATATTCAGCCACAGTTCAAATATCAGCTCTCAGTCAGCGACAGAATACCGATTTACCAGTTATATTCCTGAAACAATCAGTCTGATAACCTGTTCTTAAACAGACCAGCAAATAAGAGCTGTTTTTAGCCGGCAATAATTAATTATCCACAGGCAAGATCAGTTTATTTTAATTATTGATAATGTTTTTTTAAATATTTAAAGCCGGCTAACCGGACAGACTAGTATATTCCAAAAGTATCATTTTTTATTCACAAATGCACATCATCCGGATAAACAGGATAAATTTTATACTTATCCGTTAATTTAATTATAAAATTTCATTACAAAATATCAATATGATGATGGTGATATACCATAATTAGGCTACCGGAAAAAACAAAATCAAAAAAAACAATAAACTGAATAATTTATCCACAATTTATATACAGACATATACACCAATTACCGTACAATACAGCTATTCTGATTCAAAATAATGTATATTGCTTTTATGTCTGATTCTGCAGTCAATACCAGTCCGCACTGGATAATCCGTCCGATTGGTTACATTTATTCTCCCTATAAACAAAAATTTGGGGTCGCCCGGCAGCCCGGTCTGGTACCGGCAGCTCAGGCATATATAGAATTATCCACAGAGTTTACTGCCGAATGTGTACGCGGTTTAAGTGATTATGAATATATCTGGATTCAGTTTGTTTTTCATGCCACGATTAAAGATGGCTGGCAACCATTAATTCGTCCTCCAAAACTGGGTGGTAAAGAAAAAAAAGGGGTTTTTGCAACCCGCAGTCCGCACCGGCCCAATCATTTAGGTTTATCACTGGTAAAACTGAAGCGGATTGAATGTAACAAACAGATTCGATTGTATGTAAGCGGTGTGGATTTTCTCGATCAGACACCTGTAATTGATATCAAACCCTATATTCCGTTTGTTGAGGCTAAACCTTATGCACACAGCAGTTTTGCACATGAACGCGAATTACTGACAGTTCACTGGTCACAGTATGCATTAAATCAAATGCAATTTTTTTCATTAGATTCAGAATATTTTCAATTAGTTAATCAAAGTCTGGCTCAAGATCCGCGACCGGTGCATCAGCACCATACAGACAAAGTTTTTGTTATGCATCTGGGTAATTTTGATGTTTTATTTCAATTCAGAGGTAAATCTGTTGAAGTAACCGGATTACGCGAACATATCGGAATTTAGAATTATTATTCAAATAAAAATATAAATAATAAATGGATGAAGACAAAGACGAAGCCATACATCCTGTGGAAAACTTAAAATATCACTATAAATCATATTTTTATTTGTAGATAAGTTATTAAATGCATCTGCGGATGATTTGTGGATTATGTGGATAATTTTTCTGATACTATTGTTTGCTGTGGATAATTAACAGAAATGAATGCTGATAGCAATAATTTATCCACTGTTTGGCAAATTTCATTACCTTTACCAGTGAAATTCGTTACCA